>JBDTDX010000040.1:0-19616 GCA_039922815.1 Granulicella sp. | reverse complement strand
TATAAGTCAGATAAACTCCAAGGCTATCTGCCGAGTTCAATCCTGGTCGTTCGCCAATCAGAACCACGACTGCCTCCGCACCACGCAGGAAACCGATCTCGTCACCCAACGCCACGCGTGCCTGAGTTGCTATGACGATGTCATCCATATCCCACTCGGTCAGTTGCGGCGCAAGCGCCCGCAGCAGCGGAACCGCATGTTGCGCAGGAGCAAGAGACGAGAGCCCGTCCGCGATCACGATGGAAAGACATCGACTCAAATTCGATTGCGGCTGAAGAGTGTCGATACACGAACTGGAGAGACGGCGGCCAAGATCTGGACGATGAAGATACTCAGGGCGATCCTTGGCTTGACTCCATACGCGCCGTGTACGAAAGCCATCCGATGCCAGTTCCTGCTCCAGCACTTCCGTCTCTAACGGCGCGTAGATCACATCGCGAGCCCGCGCATGAGCCATATTGAAATCAAGCAGTTCCTCAGTAGGAAGACTCGATCCCACGCGACCGAGACCGATGCGCGCCGGGGTAAATCGCGACAGCGTTCTCCAGGGATCAGGCGCCGCCAACGATTTGCTCATGAGCCCTCGATAGCGAGCAGACCGCCCGAAAGCAGCGCTCCGGCCGCAGACTCCGAAGGCATTACCTTGCCCGCGGCATCGGCAATTCCCATCTGTTGCAGCCACTGTTCGAATTCAGGAGCACGCTTTAATCCAAGAACCTGCCGTATATAAAGCGCATCGTGGAATGACGTGCTCTGATAGTTCAACATGATGTCATCCGCACCCGGGATGCCCATAATAAAGTTCACGCCGGCCACACCCAGCAGCGTCAACAACGTATCCATATCATCCTGATCTGCTTCAGCGTGATTGGTATAGCACACGTCGCACCCCATGGGCAGGCCAAGCAGCTTTCCGCAGAAATGATCCTCAAGACCGGCGCGAATAATTTGCTTGCTGTCAAAAAGATACTCAGGCCCAATGAAACCGACGACCGTGTTGACCAGCAGAGGAGAATATCGTCGTGCCACAGCATAGGCGCGCGCTTCGCAGGTCTGCTGGTCCACGCCGAAGTGTGCATTTGCGGACAGAGCGCTCCCCTGCCCTGTCTCAAAATACATGCAGTTCTCCCCGACGGTGCCACGCTTCAGCGAAAGCGCGGCTTCCTGCGCCTCCTGTAAAAGACCGAGCGTGATGCCAAAATTTTCATTCGCCTTTTGCGTTCCAGCAATGGATTGAAACACCAGGTCGACGGGAGCGCCAGCCTCTATCGCCGTCATCGTATTCGTCACGTGGGTCAATACACAGGTCTGCAAGGGCGCATTGAATCGCAACCTGAAGTTATCGAGCGCGCGCAAGAGTTCGATCGCAGTCGCGGTGCTATCACTCGCAGGATTGATGCCAATGACCGCATCGCCGCAGCCGTAAAGCAGCCCATCAATCGTTGAAGCCAGGACACCTTTGATATCGTCTGTAGGATGATTCGGCTGAAGCCGCACCGACATGCGGCCGGGCAAGCCAAGGGTATTGCGAAAGCGCGTCACAACATGGCATTTGCGCGCGGCCAAAATCAGGTCCTGGTTACGCATGAGCTTTGAGACCGCAGCTACCATCTCCGGCGTTAGCCCAGCAGCCACGCGGGACATCGCATCGGCATCCCGCTCATCACTCAAAATCCACTCCCGCAATTGCCCCACGGTCAAGTGACGCACCGGTGAAAACGCCGCCGTATCATGCGTGTCGATAATAAGACGAGTCACATCGTCGCTCTCATAAGGAACAACGACCTCTGCCAGGAATTGAGTCAGCGGCACATCGGCTAATGCATATCTCGCGGCAATTCTTTCGATATCGGATTCGGCGGCGACCCCGGCCAGTACATCGCCGGAACGCAGAGGACTCGCCTTCGCAAGCAGGACCTTCAGGTCTTCAAATCGGTAGGTCCGGTTGTGAGTCGTGTGCGAATAAATCACAATCCAGGATGCTCCTTGATCTCGCCGTGCGATTCGGCGTTATCTCTTCCACGCCAGCTTATCCGCAACCCAAGATAGCCAACAGCTAGCAACGCAACAAAGAGTATGGCAATCAGGCGGTTATAGTAGACCAGACTCGCAATGCAGATACCTGCACAAATCAGCGTCCAGACAGGCGCAAACGGATAAAGCCGTGCACGAAACGGCCGCGGCAGATCAGGCTCAGTCTTCCGCAACTTGAAGAGCGCAAACATACTCGTCACATACATCACCAACGCGCCGAGCACCGACATCGTCACGATATTCGCCGTCAGCGGCTGTCCGCCGATCTTAATCCACGAATCACTATAAATAGCCGCTATGCCGACCGCTCCTCCAGCGAGAATGGCAACGTAAGGCGTATTGAATCGCGAATGCACCCTTCCTAAATAGGAAGGAAGGTATCCAGCGCGGGCCAGCGCAAAGATCTGCCGCGAATACCCGAAGATGATTCCATGCAGCGATGCAACCAGTCCAAACAGGCCCAGCCATACGAGCATGTGCAACCATCCGCTCTTTGCGCCGACAATGATCTTCATGGCCTGCGGCAGCGGGTCGTTGATATTTGCAAGCAACCGCCAGTCACCAACTCCTCCCGCGAAGATCATCACACCCACGGCAAGTAACAACAGCGTCACAATCCCGCCGATATAGGCAATCGGGATCGAATGCGATGGCCTTTTTACCTCTTCTGCCGCCATCGCAACACCTTCAATCGCCAGGAAAAACCAGATCGCAAACGGAACTGCGGCAAACATACCAGCCATCGTAATCACAGAAAAATGATCGTGACCGGCCCAGCCTCCGGCAAGAAAATTGCTCAGTTTGAAGCCAGGAGCAACAACCGCCATAAAGACCAGAAGCTCAATAATGGCGAGCACTGTGACAATGAACTCAAAGCTGGCCGCGATCTTCACTCCAAGAATATTGATCGCCATAAAAACCAGATAGGCAAGTACCGCTGCATTCTTCGGTGCGAGGCCGGCGTACTGAACGTGAAGATAGGCTCCGATGGCAAGAGCAATTGCCGGCGGTGCAAACACAAACTCCACCAATGTGGCAGCGGCCGCAATGTAACCGCCTGTATCTCCAAAGGCCCGCTGGGCATAGGCAAACGGGCCACCTGCATTCGGGATCGCAGTCGTCAATTCGGTGAAGCTGAAGATGAAAGCGGCGTACATCGTAGCCACCAGAAGTGTCGTGACGAGGAAGCCAAGCGTGCCTGCGCTCGCCCATCCATAACTCCAGCCGAAGTATTCCCCTGAGATAACGAGGCCGACAGCTATGCCCCACAGCTGCCATGTGTTTAGCGTTGCCTTTAGATGCATGTGCTCTTCCATGTCACCTCGCAACATCATTATTATGGGATTGCCTCCTATCGAGTTATCAAGAATTGGCAAAGTACCTAGTTTCCTCGATTTTTGCTGGATAGGCAGCGAACTCATTTACTCGATGAAAAGGCGTTGTGTGGCAGTTGCGCCCTACAACAACAAGGTCAACTCACATCCCATGCCGAGCGGCCGCGCAACCGCACTTTGACATCGGCGCAGCGAGCGCAGGAATTGCTGACGCAAAGATGACACCGTTTGCAGTGGTTATTCAGGAAGAGCGAACGTGTAGAGCACATTGCCTGCAGAGATCGCGATGTATTGCTTCCCATCCACAGCGTAGCTGATCGGACTCGAAGCAATTCTCCCTCCAGTTTGAAAGTGCCAGAGCGATTTTCCTGACTTCGAATCGAGAGCAATCAGATTCCCTTCGGGTGTCGCCGCAAACACAACTCCACCGCCGGTAGCGAGCACGCCCGAAGACAGGGAGCCGTGTGCGATCGGGAAGATCCACTTCACTTCGCCAGTGGTGGTATCGATTGCGCTTACTCCACTTTGGTTTTGACCCTTCACACCAAAAGCGGCACCACCCTGATATTGCCGCCCTTCTTCGTAGGTAACAGGTGCGCTTCGATATCCACCCGCGCTGTCGCGTGTTGATACATAC
Source organism: Granulicella sp. (assembly GCA_039922815.1). Taxonomy (GTDB): domain Bacteria; phylum Acidobacteriota; class Terriglobia; order Terriglobales; family Acidobacteriaceae; genus Edaphobacter. Next base: position 15,611 of record JBDTDX010000040.1, on the reverse strand, counting down.
AACCAGGAACTAACAGGGTCATAAGAGGGACTTTGCCAATTTGTTCCGCCTCCCAGGTCCGGATAAACAGTAGTGCCTTCCGGGGACGATATCCAACCAGGAGCAAAAATCGGCCTGCCATTTTTCTCGAAGCCTGTGTTCCACGTCTGCTTAACAAAGGGTTTAGCAAATAGAAACTGACCGTTGGTTCGATCCAGAACGTAGAACATCCCATTACGATTCGCCTGCATAATAAGCTTTCGCTTCTTGCCGTTTATAGTTTGATCTGCCAGGACCACATCTTCAACAGCGTCCCAGTCATGGGTGTCATGCGGCGTGAACTGGTAATGCCACTTCCTTGCGCCAGTAGTCGGATCCAATGCAACCACAGAGCATGTAAACAAGTTATCGCCCATGCGAACCGACCCATTCAAATTTGGCCCCGGGTTACCTACCGTCCAATAAAGAGTATCAAGCTCTGCATCGTAGCTACCCGTCAGCCAGGTTCCACCACTACCCTGCTTCCAGCTATCGCCGCTCCAGGTATCGTTCCCAAACTCGCCTGGGCCCGGGATGGCATTGAAGCGCCATAATCGTTTTCCCGTGGCGGCATCATAGGCGTCAAGAAAGCCGCGAATGCCGAACTCACCGCCGGCAACCCCAACGATCACCATGCCCTTCACCGCTAGCGGCGCGCCGGTAATCGTATAGCCCTTGAGAGTATCGGCGATCTGGGTCTCCCAGAGTACACGCCCCGTGCGAGCGTCCAGCGAAACCAGAGCGGCATCCAGCGTGCCGACAAACACCCTGTTCCCCAGCAGGGCTACGCCGCGATTAAAGGGATTAGTTTGATACGGATTGACAACCTTCTGACGTCGTTCATAGTTCCAAATTTGAAGACCACTCTTGGCGTCGATTGAATACACTTGCCCAGACACACCGGTCGTATACATCGTGCCATCCACAACCAACGGAGTAGCTTCCAAAATGGAGTCCCCTGGCGTTTGCAGAGCCCATCGAGGCTGTAGTCGACTTACATTGGCTGTACTTATTTCCTTCAAGGTTGAGAAATGATGACCCTGATAGTCTCCCCAGTAAGTTAGCCAGTTTTGAGGTTCTGCATGAGCATTGCGAAGTCTCTCGAAGGTTAGTCCGCCGGGAATATCGGCCTTAATCGCCTTACTTACATCACGAACTTTAAGGGTCGCTAAATAAGCCACTACATCCTGAATCTCACCTTGCGACAACAGTTGAGCATAGTTATCCGGCATCAAGGACTTAGTATCTTCGTGCGTCTCCAGCAGATCCTGGGTATTGAACTTGTGCGTCTTTCCGGACGAATCCATCAATATAAGGTTGTAAGTATCCTCTGCCACTCTGATTCCACGAAACTGCTGACCATCTCGCGTCTTTACAGTCAAAGTAGCTGTGCGCGAAAAACGGCCTCTTTGCTGAGCAGCCTCGTTGGGATTCACAATCATGCTTCTTAGATACTCAACAGGTTTTGTCCCAATCGCAGAGAGGTCCGGCCCCACGATCCCACCCCTTCCATTAACTTCGTGACACGCTGTGCAACCGCCTTTAGTCCGAAAAATCTTTTCGCCCAGGGCAACGTTGCCTGAAACTACTTCAACCAGGCCTACATTGTTTCCACTAAGACTTCTAAGATAAGTAATAATGCGCCAGACATTGTCAGTCGGCAAACTCGAAAACGCTGGCATCTGCGTGCCTGGAACGCCAGTGCGAATAGTCTGGAATATTTCGGTATCTTCTCCACCGTGCTTGAAGCTTCCATTCGCCAACGCCGGGCTGCGATCTCCGCGAGCCTCACCACCGTGGCATGACTGACAGGTCTGTTCGTACAAGATTTTCCCAGCCGCAATCTCCGCTGGATGTCCCGCAAATGGATTTGTAACTGCATCAGCGGTCACCGTGCGTTGGGCCATGAGCGATCCTATGCTGAGACATGCCACAGCAATCCCCGCACCTACAAAGCGGTTCCTCATGAGCATAACTCGCACAAAATTATTTCTGCACCTACTGATCACAGTTTGATTCCCTTTCCATTCACTCACTCAAGCGGACCTGGCACCATCAGCGTTGTGAGAACAGACGCTAAGTAATATGAGTAGTCAACGCGATCTAACACCTTGAAGAGCGTAGGCTTTGTAGTCGTTTATAGCTTCGAATCTGGGGTAAAAAGATGCAAACGTACCTTCCAGGTCACCGACTGTCCAGGCCGCAGTGTAACCATTCCTGTATCCATACCTTTCCATTGCTCGCCAAAGGGATCGGGAAAATTGAACTGATCTTCAACGGCCACAAAGTGACTATTGGTCGGCGAATACACCTGCACTGTTTTGATCTCAGGCGACAGTCCCTGCACCTCGATACCGTAATGCGACTTAGGATCCACAATCTGCACATTGATGGCGCGATCCGTGCGCTTGAACTCAGAAAAGTTGGTATCGAGAGCATGATCGCCAAGAGGAACTCCCTCTGGCAATCGGTAGTCATAGACCGTACCCTCAACTGGAGTTAGTACCCCTGTTGGGATGGACTCATTTGCCACTGCTATCTTAGCTGCTGGTACATGCAACCGGGCCTGGGAACGGTCGCCACTAGGAATAAGAAAATAGGGATGCCAGCCGATGGCCATAGGCTCTGCTTCCTTACCTACATTTTTTGCGGTGATCGTGACATCAACAGTTTGCCCCGCCAGAGCGACGGTGAAATGTAAATCAGTATCCGACAGCCAGTGATCGCCGAAATTGCCGGCATGAATCGTGCCAGTCTCGGTCTGCCCATCTCTCGCCTGCTGCAGGTTGAGATCGACTGCCTTCGAACCAAGAATCAGTCCATGCATGGCATACTTCGACTGCGGATTTCTTCCCCCTGCGTTGGCTGGAAGCACGAGCGTATGCCCATGCCAGCTTGTTGAAATTGTCTGCCCGTCCGCGGAGACAGTTCCGAGAACACGATTCGGATAAGGCACCAGAAAAGCTCCACCCAGCGTGTAGCTTCCATTGCCAAACTTATCCCGGCCATCGAGAGTCAGACGGGCAGCTGCCTCCGCGAGTGAAGGCGAGTTGAGTAACGGAATCTCACCCTTCCCCGGAATATTCGCGGTGATCTGGAACGTATTCATCCCACGCCCGGGAAGCAGCGTTACGGACAGAAATTCAGGCTTTTGCCCGCCGCTTGTCGCTTTGCGTACGAGCGTAACTGCGGCTTCGCCCCCAACCTGCGGAGACGCTGTCGCTGCTGTCTGTGATGCTGCCGGTTGCTTGCTCTCTTGAGTTTGTTGAGCCGCGCAGTTCATCGTGAGCATCAGCGATATGGCAAGGATAGGTATCAGCAGTCGTTGCATATTCTCATTTCGGGGCTTTGCCTGCCCTAAACTATCACCAATAGAAGCAAGAGGAAATGATGCTCCAAACTGGGGTGAGACTTCGACCCAATCTGTATACTGACTGCGTTTAATGAATGTCAAGTTTTACGCCTTATCCCAAACGGAAATGATTTCTCGCGAAGCTTTGAGCGAACCTTGCCGAGACCGCACCACACACTGGGGCTACAGCGATCGGCGCTATGCTTAGCCGATCGAACGACTCCGCTCGTAGCTGCGGAAAGCACCCACTAGCGCCTTTGCCTTATCACCCGCAATCGCAGCGCTATCTCCTGGCTTGTAAATAGACGAGCCAACCCCAACGCCGAGAGCCCCTGCTCCCATCCAGGTCGCAATTCCATTCGCATCAATGCCGCCCACAGGGATGACAACAGTACCCTTTGGAAGGACCGCCTGCAGTGCCTTCAACATGGGAATGCCCACGACCTCCGAAGGAAATAATTTGATCGCATCCGCGCCGGCATGCAGCAGCGCAAAAGCTTCCGTAGGATTGAAAAATCCAGGAACCGCAAACAATCCCATCGCCTTTGCAGCACGAACAATTTCAGTATCGGCATGAGGAGTCACGATCAAGCGACCACCCGCTGCCGCCACCTCCGCAACCTGCTTTGGATCGGTAAGCGTACCAGCCCCAATCAGCATGCGCTCACCGAAGACCTTGGAGAGGATGGAAATACTCGACAGCGCATCCGGCGAATTCAGAGGCACTTCTACAATCGCAATTCCTGCCTCTTCCAATGCGGCGCAGATAGATTCTGCCTCTTCAGGCCGTATACCCCGCAATATCGCAACAATCGGGCAGCGGTTCAGCCACGCGTTTATATCCATGCCAGCCTCCTTGCAATTGCCGTTAGGCCGCGTACTGCGGCGTCCTGATCTTCGAGTGTTACCGATCCTCCACAGTGCTCAATTGCCATTGCATAGAGAGAACAAAGTTGAGCAGTGCCGATAAGGTGAACATGCGCTCCAGTCGGCATGGAGGCGCGCACTTCGTGGCCAATGAGTAGGCCCGAAAGATAAGACGCCGACACCTCTTCTTCCAGTTTGTCCATAAGCGCCAACGTTCGCACACTAAAAAGATGATGAAGAAAACCGCCAGCGTCCGCGGATCGGTCAACACCCCGCAAAAATGCCGTGGAGTCTATCGCTACATCGGCAGTCATCATCTGGGCAAGTGTAGTTCCTGTGCGCAGTGCAGAAAAGACTTCGCCCGTCATACAAGTGATGAAGCTGATAATAGTTCGATTCTCAAGGCATATCCACTTGGAATGTGTTCCGGGCAGACACACAATCGCCGCGCCATCAGGGGCGTTCGACATACCCATCGCCTGGGTTTCCTCGCCGCGCATCACCTCCGGCACCCCATAGGAGTCCTCTCCGGCAACACCGGGGACCAACCGCACATCCGCGCCCTCGAATGGCAGTTGTATCAATGCATTCGCAAGATCCTGAACCCCAATCGGGCAGGAAAGGTACTTGGCTTCCACCCATCCTTGGCGGCTACCGACCATACCGCAGAGCAGAATACGATTCTCACCGGCAGCAAGCCAGTCGCCAACCTGGATCCTCAGCGTTTCTGCAAAGTGTCCTTTTTCAATGTGAAGAATGCCGCCTGAGAATGAACGTCTTTCAAGAATGTGTCCGGCTCCCTCAAGACGAAAAGCGCGGAAATTACTCGTACCCCAATCAATTGCAATCAAAACTGGTTCCTTTCAAACTGCTCAACGCACTCCAGATGACCTTGCTTTCACTTCGCTCAATCAATTCGTCATCATCAGGCTGCCACTCGTTCCATGTTACCAACGAGTAGGAGAGAATCGTTCCTCGCATTCGCAACCCGGTCGTCACGGCGGCCGATTACGTCAGTCCGAGAGGTTCCGGCCCCGCGCAGACCGGAATTAATGTGGCTGAATGCATTGCGTGGCTTGCAAGGTTTTTGATTGGCAGGTTCAAGGTCGGCAATCGCTCCTGCATCCGCTCATTTGTAGTAGCATTCGTCACGTACTTGATCCTATCGAAGGCTGGATTTCATTCTTTGTTTGCGGAGAGGGCCATCAATCCACCTGACATCCAACTCCAATCAAGGTGGTCACCCAGCGCCATGACCCAGAAGCTTCAGAAAGCACCAGTCAGTCACATTCCCGATCCATTAATTCCATGCGACTCGTGCTGCAAGAAAACGAGCCACCAACGAGACCGACTTCATCCTGCGGCCAGTGCGCGTGCGCAACAAGCCAGAGGACAGCACCAAAAAAATAAAAGGTTTATAGGAGCCATGATCCATGAATCGTAGGAAGTTTCTTCAATCCTTGTCAGCCACGACGGCACTCGCTGCAACCGGAACCCTTTCCGCATTCGCCAGCCTTCCCAAGATGAAGATCAAGCGGATACGCGCCTATTCTCCGCCGAATCCCAATCCTCTCTTCAATCAAAGCGACATGGTCGTCACCATTGAGACCGACACCGGCATCGTTGGCATCGGCGAAGGCGGCTCAAAAGATCTGTTGGAACAATCCGCCGGAAGACTTATAGGACGCGATCCCCAACACATCGAACAGCTTTGGCAGGACATGAATCGCGCCTTCTTTTATCCTGCCGGACGTGAGCGTACCGACGCGATCGGTGCTCTCGATCTCGCCCTATGGGACATTAAAGGAAAGGTCCAGAATCAACCCGTCCATGAGCTGCTCGGCGGCATGGTACGCGACCACGTCGAGTGCTATAACACCGCAGGTATCATCCCCGGTATCACGCCTGGCATGTCGATCAAAGAGCGCGCACACGCGACCATAGAGGCTGGTTACCGCGCATTCCGTTTCGGCGCCATGGATTTGCCGCGCGGCAACAGTGTCTTCAACACGAGAGAACGAATCAACCACCTGACCGAAGAGTGCGCCGCAGCCAGAGAAGGCGTTGGCAAGGACGGCGACTGGTGCATCGATTTTCACCAGCGCTTCGACCTCTCAGATGCCATTCGAGGTTGCAACGAGATCGAGAGTCTCGCCCCGTTCTTCGTGGAAGATCCTGTCCGCGCCGAGGCATTTATGCAAGACCTGCCGATCCTGCGGCGTAAAGTCAATGTCCCCCTGGCGGCTGGTGAAGAATGGGGTAACCGATGGGATTTCAACCCGCTGGTAGAGCAACACGATATCGATTTTGTGCGAGCCACTCTGCCGAACGTCGGCGGCATCACAGAAATGATGAAAATTGCCGCCATCTGCGAGACCCACTTCGTAGGGATCGTCCCGCACTTCACCGGCCCCATTGCAACCGCCGCGCTCGTCAATTGCCTGGGCACCTTCTCGGGCCAGGTTCTGATGGAATACAACTATCAGGGCCGCACACTCCCCCACCTGCCTGTTTGTCTGGACTTCAAAAATGGAAAACTCTTTCCAAATGAGCGGCCAGGCCTTGGCGTCGAACTTGATTTCAAACAGCTCAAACAGGTTGCTGAGATCACAGAACCAGTTACGGCCCGAGCGCAAACCTACTTCCGGCCCGATGGCTCGATTACAAACTGGTAATCCAGAGAAGCTGTATCGATTCGAGTCTGCTCCAGGCGCACCTCGCACCTGGAGCAGACTTTAACAGACAAAGATAACTGACAGCTCTCAGCAAAGTGGATCAAGTCGCTTCGCCTGCAACAAAATAATCCCCAGCGCCCGAAGGAAACAATCAGCATGGATACTCGTCCGAAAAAGATTTCGACAGCGCTGCCAATGCGTTATCTGCTGGTAATTTGGCTCTTCGTTCTCAGCGCGATCGCCTATTTGGACCGAACAAATATCTCCATCGCCGGCATCCAGATCGGCAAAGAATTTGCCATCGACAATACGCATCTCGGTTGGGTCTTCAGCGCATTCCTGATCGGCTATGCAGCCTTCCAGGTTCCAGCCGGACTGCTCGTGCATCGCTATGGAACCCGCATCGTCCTCACCTTCGCGGTGGTCTGGTGGGGCGTTTTCACCGTCTTCACGGCACTCGTTCCTCCCAGTATGAGCGGCTCCATCCTCATGTTGATCCTGGTCCGCTTTGCCCTCGGCTCCGGGGAAGCCACCATGTACCCCGCAACCAGCCAGTTCGTCGAGCGCTGGTTCCCCATGCGCGAGCGCGGCAAGGCGAACGGCATCATCTTCGGCGGCGTAGGCATCGGTTCCGGCCTGACTCCACCCATCGTCACCACGATCATCGTGCACTACGGGTGGCGCGCATCCTTCTGGTTCAGTGCAGTGCTGGGAATACTTGCAGGAATCGTCTGGTACTTTATCGCAAGAGATGCGCCGGAACAACATCCCTCTGTCCGAGCGTCAGAACTCGCCCTGATTCTCCAGGAACGCGAACCAGCGAAAGATCCCCTTCTAGCCAGCATCCCTTCAGAAAAACGTTCCACTCCCTGGGCAAGAATCTTCGGCAGCAAAGAAGTTCTCGCTTTAACCTTCAGCTACTTCTCGTTCGGTTACGTCGCCTGGGTTTTCTTCGGATGGTTCTACATCTATCTGGCTCAGGTAAGAGGACTCAATCTTCGGACCAGTGCGGTCTACTCAATGTTGCCGTTTGTTGGCATGACCATTGGCTGTCTTGCAGGCGGCTTAGCGGGAGACTGGCTCGCGCAGCATTACAATCTCCGCCTCGGGCGCTGCATCCTTCCGGCTCTCTCCATGGCACTCACTGCAGTGCTTCTTATACTTGGTTCCAGAGCGCAGCAAGCCCAAACAGCGGGCCTTGTCCTCGCACTCGGAGCAGCGATTCTCTACGTCGCCGTGAGTTGCTACTGGGCGGTCAGTGCGAACTTCGCGGGCGAATACGCCGGTCTGGTATCCGGCATCATGAATATGGGCTCCCAGATCGGCGGGGCCTGCACCGCGTCACTGACCCCTCTGATTGCTGCACACTTCGGATGGCAGATGTCGTTTAATGTCGCGGCGTTATTTGCCGCACTAGGAGCGATCGCATGGCTTTTTGTAAATCCGGCGCGTACCTTATTGGGGTCGCAGGCTACCACCTAAGCCTCGCCCGCACCGCGCAATAGTGCTCTTGTAACTAAGCCGCGCTCTGCTAGATTCATGGGGACGAAACTCTGCTGCACGCAATCAGCAGGAAAGGGGAGCGGCAACGATGAACAAACTATGGCCAGATGCCACAGCAGCCCTTGACGGAATCGTGCGCGATGGAATGCTCTTGGCAATCGGAGGCTTCGGCCTGTGCGGCATTCCAGAAGCGCTGATTGCGGCCCTGCGCGACACCCGCGTCAAGCATCTGACCGTGGCCAGCAACAATGCAGGCATCGACCACTGGGGTCTCGGAATCCTCCTCGAAACACGACAGATCTCGAAAATGATCTCCAGCTACGTTGGCGAAAATGCCGAATTCGAACGACAATTTCTGGCTGGAGAACTGGAGATTGAGTTCTGCCCCCAGGGCACCCTCGCAGAACGAATGCGTGCCGGAGGCGCCGGAATCCCCGGCTTCTATACCCGCACCGGCGTTGGCACACTCGTTGCCGAAGGCAAGGAGCACAAAGACTTTGACGGTGTCACCTATCTGCTCGAACGCGGTCTGCGCGCGGACATCTCCCTGGTGAAGGCCTGGAAGGCCGACCTGCATGGCAATCTAATCTATCGCCGCACCGCCAGAAATTTCAACCCGATGGTCGCCACCTGTGGCCGTATCACCATCGCAGAGGCAGAGATCATCGTCGAACCCGGCGAACTCGATCCAGACGAAATCCATACCCCGGGCATCTTCGTGCAGCGACTCATTCACAACCCCACTCCGGAACGTCGAATCGAAAAGAAAACTATCCGAAAGGTCTAAGCCGTGGCCCTCACCCGAAATGAAATGGCAGCCCGTGCCGCGCAGGAGCTACAGGATGGCTTCTACGTCAATCTCGGCATCGGCATACCCACCCTCGTTGCGAACTACGTCCCCGCAGGGATGTCAGTGATCTTCCAGTCCGAAAACGGTCTCCTCGGCATGGGCGCATTCCCGCTTGAGGAGGAAGTGGATGCCGACCTCATCAACGCCGGCAAGGAAACCGTCACATTCCTACCCGGAGCCTCCACCTTCTCGAGCGCCGACTCCTTTGCCATGATCCGCGGCGGCCACATTGACCTCGCAATCCTCGGCGCAATGCAGGTCTCCGAGCACGGAGATTTAGCCAACTGGATGATTCCCGGCAAGCGCATCAAAGGCATGGGCGGCGCTATGGATATTGTCTCGGGCGTCCGTCATGTGGTCGTCATCATGGAGCACACAGCGCAGAACGGCAGTCCCAAATTACTGCGAACCTGCACCCTTCCCCTGACCGGCACTCGCATAGTCCAACGCATCATCACCGATCTATGTGTTCTCGACGTGACCTCAACCGGATTCGAAGTTGTCGAACTCGCACCCGGCATCACCGAGCAGCAAATCGAGCAAAGCACAGACGCACCCGTCCGCTTCAACCTGCCCGAAGGGAACGCATCCCAAAGAACGCTGTGACGACTACCTAAGTTTTGTCTAGAAGTTGATCGAAAGCCCGGCCTGCAAAGCCCGCGGCGCTTGTGCCAGATACAGTGTCCGCCCATCAGACGACAGGAACGGCTGATAGCCCTGCGCGAGCAGGTTAGTCACGTCAACCGACGCCTCAAGTCCGGGGGGAAGCACACCCTCCCACCGAACCGGCTGGCGGACATGAAAGCTGAGAAACGCCTGGTCGCTAAACTCGCGATACGCGTCCACCGGCGTAATCATGCTGCGCGGCTGCCAACGATACACGGCCCGAACCTTGGTCCCCGTGCCCGGCAAACTTCCCTTCAAAGCAATCGAGGCCGACTGGCCTTTCGCTTCGTGAAGCCCCTTCAGCGTCTCCGGAAGTGTTACCGTCGCAGCGCCATTGCCTGTAAGAGCCTTCCCGGTGCTGTATTCAACCGCCGCCCACATCGTTTGACCGATAGGCTGCGTCAGCATCAGGTTGATCCCCTGCGTCCGATATCCGCCGGTCAGAAATCGAAAGCTGTCCGTCATCGAGTCCGCAATTCCACCCGTCGCCAGTCCCGCCGCATCTGTTCCGGGCGAGTTCAAATCTGCCGACGTGAGAGCTCCCACCCCAGCAAGCGCCACCCGCTGCAACGTATCGGAATACAGTGCGAGCTGCACCCGGCCCCGCCCCAGCTTCCTGGCCAGCAGCATCTCCTGGTGACGGCCACGCTCCGTCTTCAACCTGCCCTTGCTCATCGTTGCGATCGGAACGTCCGGCTGCACCGCATTCAGTCCGGAAAACTCCTGCAAATCGCGTGACGTCGCCATCCGGTAGCCAAACGTCCAGCCTGCCGATGGCTCGACCATCACCCGAATAAATGGCTGCGCGACAAATCCGTATCCGGCAGTATGCACTGCATAGGTAGCGCTCCCGACTTCCAGCTTGATCAAATCTCCAATATTCGCTTGCTGCGCCGTAGCCAGTTCCATCGTCTGCAAACCAGCTGTATTGCCCGCGCTGATCAATTCCGGATGCGACTGAAAGCTCACCACCGCACGCGCCGTACTCGCAAAACCAACCTGCCGCTCGACCGCCGCAGTCAACTCCGTAGATGGGGCCACCGAAAGCTGGGCCCGTCCCACGCCGGTATCGGCTCGCAGCACCACCCTGGCACCGTCGCCTTCCACGGTATCCATCGTCAGCACGTTATGAATGCCGCCCTTGCCAAACTCCCCATCGTTGCTCGTCACCGTCGCGCGGCCGCGCATGGTAGGAGTACGGGATTCTGTGGTACTCGAGGAAACCATCACCAGTTGCCCATCCTCGACCATGCGCAGAATGGGGCGATTCGCCGCCGAACGCAGTGTCCACATCCAGTCGTCCGTTGGCTCATCGGCCTTGCGCCGTTGTGCTGGCAACCACGAAGTCGTTTCGAACAACGTACTCATCGTCAGGTTGACGACAGCGCGCGCTCCGGCACGTAGATGTAGATCCGGCTTGAGCGCAGGTGCAAACAGCGCGACTGTTGCCTGGACCTGGTATCGCCCGGGAGCAAGATTGTTAACGAGATAATGTCCGCGAAGGTCCGTGAAAGCGCGGCCCGCAACAGAGGAATCGGCGGCCATCAACTGCACCAGCACACCCAGCTGGGCAACCCCTGAAGTATCCCGCACCACCCCCGAAACGGCAGCTCGTTGCGCAACGCACTCCGCCGAGGATGCAATCAGCATCACCAGTGTTGCCAATACGAGTTCTACCCGGGACCTTTGCACAGTTTTATTCACCTGCGCGCCGATGGCTTCTCACAAAGTGTGGGCTCATAAAAAAGGCCGCACTTGCAGTGACCGCCACGATCAGTCTTCACATAGCATCCGTGCGACCGTATCGTGTCTATCCGCGTTCCCCGCACTAATCAACAACAAAAGGCGCAGATTCTGCGATCTGCTGCTTCGAAACGCCGTCGTTCACCTTGATGCTCAATTCATACTTGCCCGGCGCCAGGCTGGCCAGCGGCAGCGTCCGCTCAAGCGTCACCTGATCCGAGTTCGGATTCGTCTTCGACGTAAGCTCCTGGGTTTGCAGAACCGACTTGTTCGTCGTCAGATCCATGATCTGATAATCGATCGTCGCGCTGTTCTGCTTACTCTTCTCATCGATACCAAGGTTATAGACCTGCATCCAGAAATTCAAATTCTGAGCCCGATGGAACGTCACCGGCACGGCAACTCCTGTCGGCACCCGAGGCCGAATGCGCGTGTTGCCGATCACAAAGTTTCCAGCGCCAATATCCTTCGAAGGCACCCTCTCCATCTGGTCCGCCAGAATCAGCGAGGAGGCCGCCAGCTTGTCGTCGTCATATTTAGGCACGTTGATGCTGCGCCGCCATACGCCTACGTGATCCGGATTGTTGACATCCTTGATCGCGATATCGATGCGATACAGCCCCGGCCGTAGCGGCAGCGCCTTCCAATACACCGACATATTATTGCGTGTCTTCTCAAGCAATTCACTCGGAACCTGAACGCTTACCGGCTCCTCAAAGCTCTGAATAGCCTTGTGATTCAGGTTCGAAACGCGCCCCAGAATGTTCACCGTACCTGTTGCGACTCCGTCTTTATTGGTGAACGTGATGTCGCCGTTCCGAATCTGCACTGTCACCGGGACCAGCACCGTATCGTTGGTCACCTTCACATAGTCAGTCCTGACATTGAAGAGGAACGGTGGTCCCGTCAGGATCTTCGAAGTCGCAATGAACGCCTCAAGATCTTTGAACTTGATTACCGGCGGCGCCATGATCTTTGCAGCGAGGCTGATCCGGTCAAACTGCTTTGCCTGGTTACTCGAAGTCCCCGGTCCTTTTCCCAGCTGCTCCAACCCGCCGGACATACGATCTGCCTTGGTGGAACGTCCCTGCTGCTCATCCATGGTCAGTCCGGCACCCGGCACATACTTCAGAGCGTCCTTCTCAGAACGGTCGATCGTATAGTGGTAGTCGCCGCACATGCACGTATCCACGAATTCGAGGTCAATGTTGTCGCCAATGCCCTCAAGATAGCGGTAGTGCCATGTCTCAAAAGGAAAGGTCGACGTCGATCCGCCGCCCTCATCCGTCGGGCGCTGATAATTGCCGCCGCTCGGATGGGATTCGATGCTGTCCGGCTTGCCAAAGGAGATGTAGATGTGTCCGCGGTCCGTGCGCCATCCCGGCTTGCCGGCTGCGAAGTGTTCGTTCGCATAAGCGATCCGCTGGTAATACTCTTCCCGATACTCATTCTCAGGCGAATCCGGATTAGGATTGCGACGAAGCCAGAACTGCTCGATAAACTGGTCGCGCTCCTCATCATTCCCCAGGCTCTTGAAGGTCTCAAGCTCCTGGTCCGTGATGATCCAGCGCACGTCCTCGTCCACCCACTTCTTGTAGGGTCCCTTCAGCTCTTGTTTCACTTCCTTCTGGCGCCGCATTTGCTCTTTGTCACTTAGCCGCCGTTTCAGCGGGTCCGGCTTTTCCTGGGTGGGGGGCGTTTGCACAACACCATCGGTAGCCGGTGCCTGAGCATGCAACAGATACCCTCCCATCAAGATCGGCACAAGTGCGAGAAAGAGAAATTTACGCGACATCGTCATTCGGGGGGAGGTTCTCCTGATACCAGATTCTATTGTATGGCACCCGGTTAAGTCTCGATAAGATGTGCAAGAAATGCAGAGCGAACCCCTGTTATCATGGCTGCTACAGATCAACTCCGACCTAAGATGGCTGAACTCTGCTTCTCTCATACTCAAATCTCTTTCTGAGGACATGGAACCCCTTCACCTCGTTCTGCGTATCTGCTTCAGTCTCCTAGTTCCATCACGTCCGCTTCATCCGCGCAATCGAGTCCAGATGTGGAGAGTAAAAAAGCACCAATGAGCCTCAAAAAGAAAATTCTGATCGCCGTCGCCGTCATCGTCGTCATCGGTATTGCTGTCGGCTGGTATCTGAATTACCAGTCCAACATCACCAAGGTTGCTACCAGCAAAGTCTCCCGGCAGGATCTCGTCGCGATCGTCAGCGGCACCGGCCAGATCAAGCCCAAGACCTACGTCAACGTAGGAGCGACAGCTTTTGGACGCATCACGCACCTAAACGTCAAAGAGGGCGACCACGTCAAAGCTGGAACCATCCTCGCAACAGTTGAGAACGTCCAGCCCCAGGCCACCGTCGCCGCCCAGCAGGCATCGATCGCCTCTGCAAAGACCGACGTCAATTCCTACATCGCTGCCGAACAAACCGCGCAGGCAAACATCGTCCAGGCCAAGGCCGATCTCGAGCAGAAGCACCTCGATTACAACCGCGCCCTCGCTCTCTACAACGACAAGCTCATCGCCAAGCAGGACTTCGACAGCAAGAAAGCGGCCTTCGATGTCTCCACCGCTACCCTCGCCCAGCGCCAGGCCGCCCTCGCCCAGGCCCAGGCCCAGACAGCCTCGCAGCGCGGCCATGTCCAGCAGAACATCGCCACCCAGCGCGCCAACTTCGACACCCTCGACAAGACCATCAGCCGCGCACCGTTCGACGGCCTCGTTACCAACGTCCCCGTCCGCGAGGGCGAGACCGTCGTCGTCGGCATTCAGAACGCCGGCGGCTCCACCATCATGACCCTCGCCGACATGTCCGTCATCACCGCCGAGGTCAAGGTCGACGAAACCGACATCGTCAACGTCCGCATGAACCAGCCCGCCGACGTCACCGTGGACGCCCTCCCCGGCCGCATCTTCAAGGGCCACGTCACCGAGGTCGGCGACCAGGCTCTGCTCCGCACCACCGGCCTCTCCACCACGCAGAGCACCACCGGAACCGAAGAGGCGAAAGACTTCAAGGTCGTCGTGACCCTCGACCAGGCCTCCGATGAGCTTCGTCCCGGCCTCTCCGCCACCGCCAAGATCACCACGGCCCGCAAGCCGAACGCCCTCACCATTCCCATACAGGCGCTCGTCCAGCGTGACCCGGGCATGGAAAAGATCTACGAATCCAACGACGGCAAATTACCTAAAGATGCGACGACCGATTCGACCCGTTCGAAATCAACCCCGGCGCAGGGCGTCTATCTGCTCACCACCATCAAATCGAAGTCTCGCGCCATCTTCACGCCCGTCGCTACTGGGATTATCGGCGCCACCGACATTGAGGTACTCGGCGGACTCAAGGAAGGTGACGAGATAGTTACGGGTCGCTACAAGATTCTGCGTACGCTCAAGAGTGGAACCGTCGTAAAGGTCGACAATTCAGTAGAAGTGCCGACCGCATCGGATCAATAATTCAATCCTGCGATGGTTCCGTGCAGCCACGGCTGCACGGAACCATCCCGGACAAGCAGACTTACCCTTGCTGAAGTCTGAGAGCCGCACCAACCGGAGACCCGGATGCCTGAAGCCGTACTCGACCCCACCCGCACCAACATCGACGGCCCCCACGAGGGCGATGTCATTGTCACCGACAATCTCTGGAAGACCTACGAGATGGGTGACCAGCAGGTCCACGCCCTGCGCGGCGTCAACCTCCGTATCCGCCACAATGAATACGTCGCTATCATGGGCCCCTCCGGCTCGGGCAAGTCCACGCTGATGAACCTCATCGGCTGCCTCGACTCCCCCTCTCAGGGTAAGTACTGGCTCAACGGCCACGACGTCTCCGAACTCAACGACGACGAACTCGCCCGCATCCGCAACAAGGAAATCGGCTTCGTCTTCCAGACCTTCAACCTTCTCGCCCGCGCCACCTCG
>JBDTDX010000039.1:0-3666 GCA_039922815.1 Granulicella sp. | reverse complement strand
AAGCGCTCCTCGATCTCGGTGAAGTAGTTGAAGTAGTTCTGCAGCGTGACTCTCCGTTAGGGCTTGGGGCTGGGCTCTCGATGCTGCATGCTGGATTCGCGTTTGCGGGTGCGCTCGAGGTGACGCTCGTAGATGATACGAAGGCCGTTGAGGGTGAGCATGTCGTCGACGATACTGAGGTACTTCGATCCACCGGCGATCATGCGCGCGAGACCGCCGGTGGCGACGGTCTTGGTGTCGGGGCCGAGCTCGGCGATCATGCGTTCGAGGATGCCGTCGACCAGGCCGATGTATCCGTAGTAGAGGCCGATCTGGATGTTGTCGACGGTACCGGTACCGATGACCTTCGCGGGTTTTTTGACTTCGATGCGGGGCAGGCGCGAGGCCTTGGTGAAGAGGGCTTCGGCGGAGATGCCGAGGCCCGGCGCGATGGCGCCGCCGAGGAACTCGCCCTTCTTCGAGATGACGTCGAAGGTGGTTGCGGTGCCCATATCGACGACGATGGCGGGGCCGCCGAACTTCTCGAATGCGGCGACGCAGTTTGCGATGCGGTCGGCTCCGACCTCTGCGGGATTGTCGGTGAGCACGGGCAGGCCGGTCTTGACGCCGGGCTCGATGAAGAGCGGCTTCACTTTGAAGTAGACCTCACAGACCTGGCGGACCATCCAGTCGAGCGGTGGGACTACGGAGGAGACGGCGATGCCATCGACGGAGGTCATTTCGAACTCGCGCTGGGCAAACATATTTCTGAGAGTGCTACCGAACTCGTCGATGGTCTGGCCGGCAGGCGTGGTCATGCGCCAGTTAGCGACCAGTTCGGATGCTGCTCCGTTGACGCCCAGTTTGTACAGGCCGAAGACTGTATTGGAGTTGCCTACATCAATTGCCAACAGCATGTTCATTCTCCTGGAGCGCGGCGCGAACGCCGCCGGAAAGCACCGTGTGGCGAACTCCGTCGTCGCCTTCCACAGTCAGAAAACCATCGTCGTTGAGTCCTGACGTGACGCCAGTATAGCCGCCGCCTTCGCCTACCTGGACGCGTTTGCCGCGTACCCAGCTGGAGGCGTTCGCAAATCGCTCGAGGAGTTCCGCGCTGCCAGCTTCGAGCGATTGGATCTCGGGGTCGAGTGAGCGCAGCAGCGCGGCCAGCAGCGGCTCGCGGGGCCAGGGCTTGCCGGTTTCGCGGCGCAGGGAGGTGGCTAGACTGGCGAGCTCTGGTGGGAACTCAGCGTGGTTGACGTTGATGCCGATGCCGATGACGGCATGGCGCAGCATCGCCGGTTGCTCGCCGGCGGCGATGCCGGTTTCGACTAGGATGCCGCAGCATTTACGGTTGTTGAGGAGGAGATCGTTGGGCCAGCGGATGTCGGGCGTCAAGCCGGTAGTTTCGGCGATGGCGGACTGGACGGCGAGGCCGGTGGCGAGGGAGAGCCAGAGAGCGCGATCGAGGGCAAGACGCGGGCGAATGAGCACACTGACGTAGAGACCATCGCCGGCGGTGGAGTGCCATGCGTGGCCGCCGCGACCGCGGCCTGCGGTCTGTTCGTCGGCTGTCCAGACACCGCTGTTTGCTCCGGCTTGCGCGGCTTCGAGGGCGCGGGTGCTGGTGGAGTCGACGGAAGGGAAGTGCTGGACGAGGCCGGCGAACTGGGTTTCGCGGATGTCGGCTTCAACGGCTTCCAGGTCGAAGGTCAGTTCAGGAGGCATCTGCGGCGATCTTCATGCTGAGGTCGACGGCGACGGCGGAGTGCGTGAGCGCGCCGACCGAGATGAAGTCCACGCCAGCGAGTGCGTAGGCACGGACGGTCTTGAGGTTCATGTTGCCCGAGGCCTCGATGGGTACGCCGGGCAGCGCGGCGCAAATCTGTTTGACCGCTTTTTTGGTTGCGGCGGGGGTCATGTTGTCGAGCAGGATGGATTCTGCGCCACCCGCGATGGCCTGCTCCAGCTCCTCGGGCGTGCGGACTTCGACCTGAACGATCTGGCCTTTGCGACGGCCTGCAAGCGCGCTTGCGAGTACGGTGGGCAGGCCACCGCCGAGGGCGATGTGGTTGTTCTTGATGAGGATGCCATCCTGCAGATCCTGGCGATGGTTCACGCCGCCACCGCAGCAGACTGCGTACTTATCGAGCGCGCGGAGGCCGGGAATGGTCTTGCGGGTGTCGAGAATTTTGGTCTTGGTTCCAGCGAGTTGCTTGACGTACTCGTTGGTCAGCGTGGAGATACCGCTCATGCGCTGGAGCAGGTTGAGGATGACGCGTTCGGTGGAGAGCAGGGCCGCGGCGCGGTAGCGGATAACGGCGATGGGCTGGCCTTTCTTGACCTTGACGCCGTCGAAGATTTCGGGATGGCTGATGACCTCGAAGCGGCCCGGCGCGTTGCTCACTTTCCCGTAGATATCGAGAAACACCGGAATGCAGCCCAGACCCGAGACGACGCAGGGCTGTTTGGCGACGATGGTGCCGGTGGCGCGCAGGGTGGGCGAAACGGTGAGCGCCGTGGTGACGTCGTTCGCAGCCTTGTCTTCGGCGAGCGCTGCTTCGAGGAGGGTGCGAATCCGTTTGCTCTTCCAGTCCATGCAGTTATCTTAACCCGTTTGTGCATCCAAATAGGAATGCTGATGACGCTTCCGCGCCAGTTCGCCTACCTGATGCTGCTTGCGCTGCCCATTGCATGCGTCTCATGGACGGTGACGCATGAAGAGGTCTTCCGCGAGCCTCGGGAGTGGTGCAAGGACAAGAGCCAGCGTTGCAAGCCCCTGCCGATGCGGAAGTTTTTCTACCTGTTCACGTGCGAGTATTGCTTCAGCCACTATGTCGCGGCTTTTTTTCTGCTCGTGACGGGCTTTCAGATGCTCTATGGCGGTTGGCGCGGCTATCTGGTGAGCTGGTTCGCGCTGGTGTGGGTGGCGAATTTTTATATGAGCCTGTTCAACCGGCTGCGGCTGGACATCAAGCATGAAAACGTCGAAATAGAGATTGCAAAGGCGGAGAGCGAGACGGTGGTTAAGCCGTCGTAGCGCCCTCCTATTGAGGCAGCGCATCGAGCGCGGCTTTGGCCTTGTCGTAGAGCATCTGGGTTTCGGTGGATTGCTTACGCAGGCCCTCGACGATATTCGCCGGAGCCTTGGACATGAAGGTCTCGTTGCATAGCTGACGGTTAGCGGCGGCGAGACCCTTCTCGAATTTGGCAAGATCTTTGGTGAGGCGTTCGCGTTCGGCGGGCACGTTGATCTGACGCTCGTAGACGATGGCGACATCGAAATCGGCGGTGGAGCGGGCGTTGTCGCCGGTGAGCGGTGACTGGGAAAACTCGACGGCGCTGACGCGGGCGAGGCGCGCGAGCAGAGCGGTGTTGTCGGCGGCGAGTGTCGCGGTGCTGGGGTTTGTGAAGAGGATGATGGGCGTCGCTTCTTTCTCGGGAACGGCGATCTCCTTGCGCAGGCCGCGCACGGTGAAGATGAGCTGCTGGAGCGTTTCCATCGCGGTGACGCTGGCTGCGTCAGAGGCGATCTGATCGGCGCGTGGATAGCTGGCGAGGGCAATGGATTTGGCGGGGGCGGCGTTGTCGTAGAAGGCGTGCCAGATCTCTTCGGTGATGAAGGGCATGAAGGGGCTGAGCAGGCGCAGGGCGGGTTCGAAGACAGCGAGCAGGGTGGTAAGGGCG
>JBDTDX010000038.1:0-7490 GCA_039922815.1 Granulicella sp. | reverse complement strand
CCGCCGTTCGACAGGATCGCCACCACATCCCCCGGCAGAAGCTGCGGCACCAGTACCCGAACCACCTCGTCCGCATCCGCACAGACGCCGGAAGAAATTCCCAGCACCTCCAGCGCATCCGCCACATGCTGCGGGTGGAGTCGTTCCCGCTCCGGAATGCTCTCCGACTTGAACACCGCCGCCAGCAGCGTCTTATCCGCCAGCGCCAGACTCTCTACCAGGTCAGCCTCAAAAACATTTCTTCGCAGAGTATTCGAACGCGGCTCGAGCACCGCCCAAAGCCTGCGCCCAGCATAGGCCGTCCGCAGCGCCCGCAGCGTCTCGCGAATTGCCGTCGGATGATGCGCGAAATCATCGATGATCGTGATCCCGCTCACCTCCGCCCGCACCTCCAGCCGCCGCTTCACGCTCCGAAAGCTCGCCAGCGCCTCAACAATCGCCGCAACCGGCACACCCTGCCCAGCCGCCAACGCCGCGGCTGCCGTGGCATTCAGCGCGTTATGCTCCCCAGCCATGGGCAGCGTCAGCTCGGCAAAAAAACTTCCTGCCCGCTCCAACCGCCACCGGCTGACCGTACCTTCATGCCGCAATTCAGAGAGGCGCCAATAGGAATCCGTCCGAAATCCATACCGCTCCACCGCGCAGAATGCTTTTGCAACGCATTCGGTTACATTCTCGCTCGCATCAAAAGCCACCAGCCGCCCGCGCCTCGGAATCAGGTTGACCAGACGCTTGAACGCCGTCTTCACTGCCGCCAGATCCACATAGATATCCGCATGATCGAACTCCACGTGAGTCAGAATCGCAGCATCCGGAAAGTAGTGCAGAAACTTCGGCCCCTTATCGAAGAACGCCGTATCGTATTCATCCCCTTCAAGCAAAAAAGGCCGCGTCGGGCGCACGCGAAAGCTCGTCCCAAAGTTCTCCGCCAATCCGCCAATCAAAAACGACGGCGCGAATCGTGCATCGGTTCGCGAGGCAACTTCATAGATCCACGCCAACATACTCGTCGTCGTCGTCTTGCCATGCGTCCCCGTCACCACCAGCGATTCACGCCCCGGCAGAAACTCGTCGTGCAGCACCGCTGCCATCGACGTAAACGGAATCCGCGTATCGAGCACATACTCAAGCTCCACATTTCCCCGCGAAATCGCGTTCCCCACGATTACCAGATCCGGCCGAGGCTCGAGATTCGCCTCCGCATACGGCTCCTTGATTGGAATCCCCAACCCCGCCAGCATCTCGCTCATCGGCGGATACGCAGCCGTATCCGAGCCCGTCACCTGATGCCCCTGCTCCTTCAGCATCCCCGCCAGCGACGCCATCGCCGTCCCGCAAATCCCAATCAGATGTATATGTTTTGCCGTCTGCATAAAACTCCAACCTGCAGTTTAGAGCGTGACTGCCGCTTCCAGAAAGTCCATTCGCGGATGCTCCATCGAGCAATCGAGCCGCACCCGCACACCCAGCGGCAGTGTTACATTCGGCGCGTCCACATGCCCCGACCGCAGCCCGATCGCAATTGGCCCGGCAAACTCGCGCAACGCGTGGAGAATCGCCCCCTCCAGCAACTCCATCTCCCCCGCCGCCCCGCATTGCTGCATGTCGCCGAAGACAATCCCCTGCACTCCATCGAGCGCACCCGCATACCGCAGATGCAACAACATCCGGTCCCACTGGTAAGGCTTCACGCCAACATCTTCAAGAAACAAAATCCCATCACCACCACGCGCAGCATACGGCGTCCCCAGCGCCTCCGACAAAATCGCCAGGCACCCTCCACCCAACCGACCCTCCGCAACACCCGGTCGTAGCACGCGCAAACCATCCTGCGCACCCACCGACCACGTCGCATCTCCCGCAAGCGCGTGTTGCCAACTCGCCTCGTCCACGCCATCCGCACGCGCAAAGTCCGCTGCCACCATCGGCGCATAAAAACAGACCAGCCCGGCTTCATTCCGCAGCCAGCTATGCAACGATGTCTGATCGCTATATCCGATAAACACTTTAGGATTCGCGCGAATCAGCTCGGCATCGAGATGCGGCAGCAGCTCCGCCGATCCCCACCCTCCCCGCGTACAAATAATTCCATCGATCGAAGGATCGGCAAACGCTGCATGAAGATCGCTGATTCTATCCTCCAACGCGCCCGCATAATAAAGCGGCCCACGATCCAGCGCATGAGGAAACAACACCGGCTCATAACCCATCGCTACCAGCCGCTCCATCCCCCGCTGCACCAGCTCCGGCCTCGCCGCACTCGCTGGCGAAATCACAGCAAGCCTTGCCCCTGCCCGCAGTGCCGCTGGCTTAACTACGTCCGTCACAGCGCAAACGCCTCACCCGTGCAGACAATCTCCGCCGGGCCAGTCAATAACATCGCCACTTCCGCAGAAGGCCACACCGTCCGCTGCGTGCCTCCCTGCGCCACAGCGTTCAGCTCCCGCGCCGTACCACGCAGCGCCATCGCAGCTGCCGAAGATGCGCAGGTCCCTGTCCCGGACGAAGTCGTAGGCCCACACCCGCGCTCGTAGATACGGAACGCAATCTCCTCCGCAGACATCACCCGCACGAACTCCACATTCGTCCCGAACTGAAACAGCGGGCTGGTGCTGATCTTCGCTCCAAGCTCCTGCCACGCCAGCCCCCGCACGCTGAAATCATCTGTATCCGTAAAGATTACAAAATGCGGATTCCCTACGTTCACCATAGCTCCCGCAACCTCTCCCACCCCATCCACCACAATCGTTCGCGGCATCACGCGCGGCACACCCATTCCACTCTCGATCAAATACGTCGGCTCGTTCGCCTCGACCACCCGGCAAGTCCGCACTCCGCCATGCGTCCCAAACGCAACTTCATTCAACCCTTCGCTCTGCGCCAGCCACGCCGCCACGCAACGCGTCCCATTCCCGCTCAACTCTGCTTCGCTGCCATCGGCATTAAAGAGCCGCAGAAAAAAATCACCGCCCGTACGCCGCTCCAGAAACTCGATCCCATCTGCGCCAATACTCGTGTTTCGCGAGCAGAGCCGACGCGCTAGCGCAGCATAATCCTTCCTCGAAGCATCGTCTTCGATCACCAGAAAATCATTGCCGCAAGCGTGCGCCTTCACAAACGAAATCATCAGTTCCTACTCCTCCTCAGGATCGCGAAAGACAACGACAGTGTCTGTCGTGTCGCTCGCCTTCAACTGCGCCAGCAGGCGCTCATGCTTCTTCTGTTCCGCGGTCACCTGAAAGACGATCCGTTTGAGCGGACCAATCACATCGCGTTCGACAACACTCAGTCGCTCGCCCACTCCATCCATCACCCGCATCGCTGACGCCAGCATCGTATTCTCATCCAACCCACGAACCTCATACACCAGCGGATAGCGCTTCCATCCAATTCGATTCTCCAGCAGCCCGATAAATTGCAGCGCAATCAACGCAATCCCAGTCGCCAGCGCGGCCTCCAGATACAGCCCCGCACCACACGCCATCCCAATCGACGCCACTACAAACACCGTCGCCGCACTCGTCAACCCAAGCACACGGTTCCGCGAGTGCAGAATCAGCCCCGCGCCGAGGAACCCAATCCCCTGCACGATGTTCGAAGCCACGCGACCCTTGTCCGGATTCCCATCCCCCGCCAGCACCGCAGAAAGCAGCGTAAAAAACGCGCAGGCCATGCAGATCAGCATGTTGGTACGCAACCCCGAAGCCTTGCGCCGCCACTCCCGCTCCACACCAATCGCGCCGCCCATCGCGCACGCCATCAACAGCCGCGTTGCCGTCCCGCTTGAGAGCAACTCCTGGTCGATCCCGCTGAAGTGAAAGGTAGAAGGTCCGATCATGATCTGGCAGCGATGGTAGCACTCAGAGTGCCGCCCTCAGCGCCCTCCGCCAGTTCCGGAACCTTTGTAGACATCCGATTGATAGATTCGTGCGCACGGCTGTCCCGTCGCACACAACACCGTTAACTCCGTCAGGTTTTCTGGGTGCGCTTTCACCGCTGCCGATACGAGATCGCCAGCAAGAGCCACCACATAAGCCGCATGCGTAGCTGGAGCCTCAAGCGCCGCATGCCAGCTATCCCAATCGCTCTCATTCAGCGACTGCTTCAGCGGAATACCCGCCTGTTGCATGATGCCGATATGGTCAGAGGTTGACATCAGGATCGCCGATCCCTGAGGAAACGTATCAAGCTCACGCGCAACCGCCGCTTCAAACGGAACGCGCGTCGTCGCATTCACCAGGCCTTCCCGCAGTACCAACGGCTTGAAGTAGATCATCGCCGCCGTGTTGGCCACAACCAGCGCCAGAAAAATTGGCTCCATCAGCTTCGCCGCCAAAGGTCTAGCCCCGCGAATGCGCTCTTCAATCGCCGCAATAGCTACGAACAGAAAAAGCGCCAGCGCTGGCAGCATCTCCATCCCATAACGCGAGTTATAAAACGAGTGCGGATACAGTTGCGGGATGAAAATCGGCACCGATCCATACGCGACCGAATAGACATAAAAAGGCAGCGGCAGCCAAAGCAGCAGAGCCGGCAATTGTAGCTTTCGTCGGACTAAAACCACGAACCCCGCAAGCGCCGCTGCCATCACACCGAAACCCATCTCCCACGCCGCCGCATCCACCTGCGCCGTGCGCGTGTAGAAGAGCAGCGCCCAGGCGGGATTGTGCCACCCGCGATAATGTTTCGATCCCGGTGGCGAAGTCTTTTTTTCGATTGCGGCAGCCGAATACGGCCCTCGCATAAAGTCCAGGGCATCGTGATAGAAGTGCTGGTTGTACCAGAGCCAACTCAGCGGGGCCGCCACCACGAGTACCGTAAACGCAACGAACGCAGGCCGCACCTTTACCCACACTTCACGATGCCGCGCCAGCTCCCACGCGATCACGCACCACACCACCGCGCCCGCGATCCAACCGTCATATCGCGTGAAAACAGCCGCCACAATCAGCACCGCTAGCACGAGCAGCCGTCGCGCAACCACTTTATGCTTTCCCTCGCGAATGGCGGTAACGCACTCCATTGCCACCAGCGTCATCCAAATCAGCAGCGCCAAAAACAGCGGTTCGGTCATCGCTGTCGTCGAAAGATACAGCAGGTTCGGATTCAAGGCGTAGAACGCCGTCGCCACAAATGCCCAGCGCATAATCAGGATGCGCCGGGCCAGTCGATAGAACCCCACCACGCCCGCGATGTAGCAGAGCATCGAAGGCCACGCACCAGCCAACCCGTTCTGCCACCACATCATTTTTTGCACAAACGGAAGCAGCAACAGGTGCGGCAAGGGCAGCCACACGCCGCCGAGCTGGGACAATCCCGGGTTGCGCGAGTCCAGTATCCTGCGCGCAATCCCTAGATGCGCCACCGCATCCCCGTACAGCAATACGTAACCACGCGTGTAACAAATAATCAGAGCAAGAAATCCAAACAACACCGCAGCAAGCGCAATCGGAAGCATCTCTTCCCGCGTCGCCGGCCGCACTACGTTCGGGTCATAAACAACGGCTTCCCGCGGAGGGAGTGGGGGACGAACCAGCTGCCGTCTGCTGCCTCTACGCATGGTCGAAGTCAAGATGCGACATCTCCCGGAACAGTTGAAAGCGACTTTCGATCTCCTCGCGCGTCAGCGCCTGTAGGCGCTCTGTACCAAACCGCTCCACGGCAAACGATCCCATCACACCGCCGTAGAACATCGCCGTCCGAAACACGGTCGGCGTCAGCTCCGGCTGCGACGCAATATATCCATAGAAGCCCCCGGCAAACGAATCGCCCGCACCCGTGGGATCGACAACCTCCGCCATCGGCAGCGCCGGCGCACGGAACGGTACCGTAATATTCTTGTATCCCGCAAACGAGCGATCGCAGAAATATGCCGTCGCGCCGTACTCGCCATGCTTCACCACCAGCGCCTTCGGCCCCATCGACATCACCTTCTCAGCAGCCCGCACAGGGTTCTGCTCGCCGGAGAGCATCCGCGCCTCTCCGTCATTGATCAGCAAAACATCCAACTTGCGCAGCACCACCGCCAGATTTGCCGCATGGTCCGCAATCCAGTAGTTCATCGTGTCGCCGCAAACCATCTTCACACCGGGCATTTGCTCGCGTACCTGCGCCTGCAACACAGGGTCAATGTTCGCCAAAAACAGATAGTCGCTATCCGCATAGGCCGCAGGAATCTTCGGCGCAAACGTCTCGAAGACATTCAGATCAGTCCCCAGCGTCGTCGCCTCATTCAATGTCCCCGCATACGAGCCCGTCCAGTGAAAGCTCAGCCCGGGCGCGTGTTCAATGCCTTGCGTGTCAATGCCGCGGCGCGTAAATACAGCCTCATGCTGCGGCCTGAAATCTTCGCCGACCACACCGATCACACGCACCTGCGTAAAGAAACTAGCAGCCAATCCAAAGTGCGTCGCCGCACCTCCCAAAACATGATCGACCTTGCCATGTGGTGTCTCGATACTGTCAAACGCCACCGAACCAACTACCAGAATTGCCATATACCCAATCTTTCTCGCATCGCGATTTCTAGTGCCGTTATCAATCGTAACGAATACGGTTACACATATTTTTCGAGCAACAGAGCCAGTTTCTGCCGCGTCGCTGCCGGAATCGCTGCCCGATCCGTAAGGATCGCAAACTTCATTGCCGTCGCGCACGCACACGCACGTTCCGTCGGCATGGCAACCACCGCCGCCTTTACCACCTTCGCCGCATTCGCGGAGTTCTGATGAATCACCGCCACCACCTGGTCTACCGTCACATCGTCATGACCTTCGCGCCAGCAGTCGTAGTCCGTCACCATCGCCAGGGTCGCGTAGCAGATCTCCGCCTCCCGAGCCAGCTTCGCCTCCTGCAGATTCGTCATGCCGATCACGTCCGCGCCCCAGCTCCGGTACAGGTTCGATTCCGCCCGTGTCGAAAACTGTGGCCCTTCCATACACACATAGGTCCCACCACTCTTGCCGACCACCCCCACCGTCTTACAAGCCTCTATGAATGCAGTCATCACTGTCGCGCAAACCGGATCGCCAAACCCAACATGAGCCACAATGCCCTCGCCAAAGAAGGTCCCGATCCGCGCAAACGTTCGGTCGATAAACTGATCAGGCACCACAAAATCCGTAGGCTTGTGCTCCTCCTTCAGCGATCCCACCGCCGACACCGAAAGAATTCGCTCCACGCCCAACGCCTTCATCGCATAGATATTCGCGCGAAAGTTCAGCTCCGAAGGAAGCAGCCGGTGTCCGCGTCCATGCCGCGCCAGGAACGCCACCTTCCGTCCCTCCAGATCGCCCAGCACCAACGCGTCGGAAGGATCGCCAAACGGCGTCTCGATCTTCTCTTCGCGAACATTTTCGAGTCCCGGCATGGCGTACAGGCCGCTGCCTCCGATGATTCCAATCTCTGCTCTCTGCAACCCGTTCTCCTTCATGCTCGTTTAGAAGCTGGCGCCTGTGCACCGTTTAAAATTTGTGCGGCCTTCAAAAGTA
>JBDTDX010000037.1:0-1653 GCA_039922815.1 Granulicella sp. | reverse complement strand
TCGTCACCTGCATTGCGTTGAGTCTCACCACGACATCACCGGCGCGCATTCCCGCAATCGCCGCCGGACTGTCGGGATCGACCGAGCGCACCAGCAAACCCATCTGCGTGCCAAAGTAGTCGGAAAGCTGCGGCCCCATCATCTCCAGCAGCGCACCCGTGTACGACGAGCTAACCACCGCCGCCCCCATACTGTGCCGCGGCACATCACCATTGCCGATGAACGAACTGCCGCCGCCGCTCGAATAGGATTCCGATGCAGGTTCGGGAACGGTAATATGCCGCTCCCAGGCCTCCTGTCCGACCGTCTCGCGATTGGCAAGCTGGGTCGAAATCGTCTGTTGCTGCCCTTCGCGCTCGATCACGAACGTGACCGTGCGGTCAGCCGGAAGCTCTTTCAGCATGTGCCGCAGCTTCGATTCGTTCTCCACTATTTTGCCGTCCAACTGCAAGATGATGTCGTGCTCGCGCAGTCCGGATCGGCAACCTGGGCCATCATGATCGACCAGCACGATCTCGGCTCCACGCGCGCCTTTAGTCTTCGCTCCACTCGAATCTTCGCCGGCATCGCGGAAGTTTACACCAAGATAACCCTGCGCGTTACGACTGCCATATCCCCCCAGGGCCATAAGCGGAGACAATGCATGGGCAGCCTGAACCGCGAACAGCGACCCCGCCAGCAGACCTACGCAACCAAACACAAGGCACAGCCTGCGCGGTCGAACCACGAGCGTCTTCGCGGTCTTCGCCAAGCTCGCCGAGTTGATTCGTTCGCCCTGAAGCTCTGCCACTGGCATCCGCTCTGCACCCGCCCCACCACGTAATAGGTTCATGATCCGGCCTACTGAATATCAGCCGAGTCTTGCAGCGCCTGAAACGACGCAGTCCGGATGTACGGATTATCGTCTCGCGTCGAAACCGTCCGCAGTACCTGCTGCACACTCGAGTCCGATTGCACCGGCGTCAACAAGCCGATGGCGGCCGTTCGCACCACCGGACTTTTATCGGTCATCAGCGCTTCGAGAACCGCATCGCGCACCCGCTGGTCCTGCCCGACATAAGGCTGCAATCCTTCAAGCGCCTTCATGCGCACACCAGCGTTCTTGTCGTAGCGCAGGGAGACGAGCAGCGCGCCGCGTATGCCTTTGCCATCAGTCTGGGCCGAACAAGCATGACCGACCTTGCACTCGTTCGATATCAGGTCCACCGACTGCTCGCGAATACCCGTATTGGCACCCTGCGTCATGCCCACGAGAAGAAGGTTACGAATCTGGGAGCTGTCCAGCGAACCCTCCATCGTCTCCGGAACGATACGGTTGTACTTCACCTGAACGATCTCAGGATCCGGCGTCTGCACAATCCCGGTAATATTGCCGACCGTGCTCTTGATCGGATTCGACGCCACCGCTCCGCCGTCCATGACAGCGGCAGGCGCAGGCGTGTTGTGCCGGTGGAGCAGATTCCCCGTCAAAAACCCGACCCCCAGAAGCAGCGTCGTCAGCGCAGGAGCGGACTGGATATTCCCCATCCAGCGATAGAAATTACTCCGCAGCCGCGTAAAAAAGCCGTGCGGCGGAATCTCGTCCAGAGCTTCATCGAGACGCATACGGCTCTGTGCCAGCAGGTTCGGCGAGGGCTCTTCCATCGGAAGCAG
>JBDTDX010000036.1:0-4922 GCA_039922815.1 Granulicella sp. | reverse complement strand
AGAGCTCGTGCGTGTGATCCAGTCCGCTCCGTCCGATAGACGTAGTCGGACTATCGTAATCATACGAAGGCGAAGAGAAGAATTGATCGCCTACGCCTGAGTTACCAGCGTTCGTAGCCGGGTTTGCAGAACTGACCGCCTGTGATAACGAATAGGCAATCTGGAGATTCGAGCTGACAATCCCCGGAGCAGGGTGCGCCTTCTGCTGCCTTAAAACCACCTGCAGGGCATCATAACCGGACCGGCCTACAGGAAGCAGAAACAACCCCTCGCCGAGCTGGGGATTTGCGCCCGCAAAGGCTGCGCCCGTTGCCGGAGTCAGACCCTTGCCAGAGGCAGGATTGCTGCCCAGGAAGTTATTGCCCGAGTCCAATCCGTTGCCCGCAAAGTCCACAATCGATCCACCCTTGCGGATCACGCAATCGATGGAGGCCGACGACGTCGCCGACGCGCAACCCATGCCAACAGCCGTCGCATTGATTGCGTTGGTTGCCGCAGCCGTATTCAGAAAGCGGGCTGCACCATTGTGATTCACATCAATCTGCTGCGCAATCTTGATCGTCGAGTTGTGAACGTAGTCAGCTTCGAGAACCGTGCCCTTGTAAATCTCGCGCTGCACACCAAAGTTCCACTGCTCCGAATAGGGCGTCCGGTAAGGAGCGGCGTAGGTACCATTGTCGAGCTTCAGGGTGTTGCCAACATAAGTACCGTTCAACGCAGCGCCCGCAGCTTTGGTCGCAGCCTGAAACTGGTTCTGGAGATTGGCGAAATGCGAGCCCGACTGGCTGAGCGGCTCGCTGCAAAGCGTAGCGATCGATACCCCTCCATCGCTCGAGACCACTGTGCCGTCCGGCAGGTTGAAAGACTTCTTGCTACCGCAAATGGCCGCGCTTCCGAAGAAAAGACCCTTCTTGATAACCTCGGCACGCGCATTGGTCGTGTTGTTGAAGACGTCGTTCTCATAGTAGATACCGAAGCCGCCGCGAATCACCGTCTTATGATCCCCAGGGCTTAACGCGAATCCAATCTGCGGACCAAAGTTGCCGTAGGGCTGGTGAACCTTCTTGCCAAGTCCTGCCTGGAACTGATCGAACAGAGGCTGATTGCCAGAGCAATTGATCGGAAGAGTCGACACTACATCCGAGCAAAGCGGGGTGGCCAGATCCTGGTTGGCCCGGCCGGTATCTACGCTCCAACGAAGACCAGCCGTCAGCGTAAAGCTCGGAGTCACCTTCCAGTTGTCGGAGACATACGCTCCCTCGCGCCAATCAGTCGTCCCACCACCCGGCAGATTGAAGCCGGTATTTTCCGTCGAGAAGCCTTGGCCGTTGCCAAGAGTCACGCCCGAAGGAAAGTAGCCGTTGATAGGATCAGCAGCGCAAGGAGCCGTAGGATCGCAGGTTGGAAGCAGGGTAGCCGTGGTAAGCGAGACGCGGGGTGCCGCTCCGAAGAACTTCGCAAAGCCGCCGCCGAGAATGCGGTTGATGCTGTAACCATACCGAATCAGGTGTGTGCTCTTGGTCCAGCTTCCGTCATATCGTGCCTGCTTGTCCGACTGGTAGGTGTTCTGCGGACCTTCATAGTTCGGGCCCGACCACAAACCTGCGGAAACAAGACGAATGCTCAGGCTCGGAATAGGGTTATACACGCTCGAGTTACCCGTTGCGCCATCCACCAGCAGGTTATGAAACTTCTCATAGCTGCCACGGAAGGAGTGGGTGAAGTGACCCGACGCAAAGTCCGCGCCGCCAGCAAGTCCGGGCGTATTGTCGCGATTGTGATACAGCATGTAGCCGAAGTTGAAGTTCGAGCTGGCGCTGTTCACGTCGTAGTTGGCACGTACAAAGTAATGACCACCAAGCGGACCGTTATAGTCCAGCCGAACCGTCGAATACGTCTCACGGAAAGGAGCCGGGATCGACGGATACTTCGCCGCGATGGAAGCGAAGGTGCGTGCGAGCGTAATCGCGAGAGGCGACTCCTGCTTGATGCGCTCCGCATTCCCGAAGAAGAACAGCTTGTCCTTGATGATCGGACCGCCGACGCTGCCGCCGAACTGGTTCCGCTGGAACGGAGTATCGAGACCCTTGGCCGTCCGCGCAAACAAGGCGCGATGATCCTGGAAGTTGTAGAAGGCCTGTCCGTGGAACCTGTTCGTTCCCGAGTTGGTCGAAACCAGCACCAGTCCGGTAGAGGTCACATCGCCCGAAACGTCCTGCGTCGAGCGGTTCAACTGGAAGTCGCCGATAGCGCCCTGCGACACGTTGAAGATCGTTGTTCCGACGGTTTCGTCGGTGATGTCCTGCCCGTCGAGAAGAATGCGGGTAGTACGGCCTGAGACGCCGCTGGTCGAGATGGCCGAATAACCGGCCTTCGTCGGGTCGAACGATTCGCCAGACTGCAGAATCACGCCCGGCTCAATCTGCGCCAGATCGAGGAAGTTGCGGCCATTCACCGGCAGCGAATCAATCTGCTCCTTCGTGATGACGTCGCTCACGCCCGCCTGATCGGTATTGACCTGCACTGCGCCGGCCGTCACCTCGATCGTCTGCGAGGATTCGCCGATGGTCATCTTGAAGTTGCCCGAGGTCGCCGTTCCGGTACGAATCACCGTCTTCACTTCCAGCTTCTGAAAGCCGGTTGCGCTCACCGTAACTGAATATTGACCGGGATTCAGCGGCCCAAGGCTGTAGAAGCCGGCGTTGTCGGTCGTCAATGTCTTGGTCGAACCCGTATCGCTGCCTGCAACCGTTACCGACGCACCGGGAACCACAGCACCTGTGCCGTCCGTAATTGTTCCTTGAATCGATCCGCCGTTGACCGAAATGGCCTGTCCGTACCCAAGTACGGTGCTGACCACGATCATCACGACAAGTCCTAGAAATTTCTTCATGTAGATGTTCCCCCATTGGTCGTCCGATCTCTTAGTTAAGGGATCGGAACCTAATCAATAGGAGCAATTGCATTTCCCGTGCCATACCAAATTTCATTTTTGACCGGATAGCAACCAACTCATTGCAGAGGGCTTAGACGATAAGAATTATCAAACTTTTTACCTCGCCCTCTGCAAAGCCTCTGAACGCCTATTCATTTATCCAGAAAAATGTAGATTTATCCGCTGGCTTTGCTTCCCGCATGCCTACAACCACTTACAGAAGGTCTCGTTTTCAGCGTTCTCTGTTGCTTTTTCCAGTCCATCCAGACCCTGCAAATCCGCGCAAAACCCTCTATAATAGAGGGATAAACCATGGCAGACGATCAGAATCCAGAACTCCCGTTAGGCTCCCCCCAGGACCCCGCAGGCTCCGCCCCCCCACCGCCCCCCAGCTCCACCACCCCCCAGGGCCGCGGCGCCGCGCACATGCTCTCTATCAATATTGAAGACGAGATGCGCCGGTCGTATCTCGACTACTCCATGTCGGTCATCATCGGGCGCGCACTCCCCGACGTCCGCGACGGCCTCAAACCCGTGCACCGCCGCATCCTCTACGGCATGCAGGAGATGGGCCTCCAGTTCAACAAGAAGTTCACCAAGTCGGCCAAGGTCGTCGGCCACGTCATGGGCAACTACCATCCCCACGGCGATTCCGCTATTTATGACGCCATGGTCCGCCTCGCGCAGTCCTTCGCCCAGCGCTACCCCATGGTCGATGGACAGGGCAACTTCGGCTCGGTCGACGGCGACCCACCCGCCGCCATGCGTTACACCGAATCCCGCCTCACCCGCATGGCCGGAGAAATGCTCGCGGACATCGACTCCGACACCGTAGACTTCGTCCCCAACTACGACGAGTCCACGCTCGAGCCCTCCGTGCTGCCCTCGCGCATCCCCAACCTCATCGTTAATGGCAGCTCCGGCATCGCCGTCGGCATGGCGACCAACATCCCGCCCCACAACCTCACCGAAGTCGTCAACGCCGCCATCGCGCTCATCTCGAAGTCCCCGCAGGACACCACCTCCGATCTCGCCATCGTCCTCCAACACGTCCAAGGCCCGGACTTCCCCACCGGCGGCTACCTCTTCGGACGCACCAACATCCCGCAGGCCTACGCCACTGGCCGTGGCCGCTTCATCATGCGCGCCAAGTGCGCCATCGAGAACATCTCTGGCGGTCGTCAGGCCATCATCGTCACCGAGATCCCCTACCAGGTCAACAAGTCCCGGCTCATCGAGCGCATCGCCGAGCTCGTCAACGAAGGCGTCATCACCGACATCGCCCGCGACGAGTTCCGTGACGAGTCCGACCGCGACGGCATGCGTATCGTCATCGGCCTCAAGCGCGGTGCCGAGCACCAGATCGTCCTCAACCAGCTCCACAAGCACACCCAGATGCAGGACAGCTTCTCCATGATCTTCCTGGCCGTCCACAACGGTCAGCCCAAGGAGCTACCACTCGATAAAGCAATCCGGGCATTTTTAGATCACCGCGTCGAAGTCGTCCGCCGCCGCACCGCCTTCCTCCTTGCCAAGGCCCGCGACCGCGAGCACATCCTCCTCGGCTACCAGATTGCGCTCGATCACCTCGACAACGTCATCAAGATCATCCGCCAGTCCGGCAGCCGTCCCGAAGCCCGCGAGCGCCTCTACTCGTACTTCTCCGGCAAGAGCATCAACCTCCGCGGCACCGAGCTCGCCGGCGTTACCCTCGATCCGGGCAAGTACAACGTCGATCTCACCTTCTCGCTCACCGGCACGCTCATCCTTAGCTACCGCCAGATCGACGCCATCCTCGAGCTCCAGCTCTATCGCCTCACTCAGCTCTCCATCGACGAGCTCCTCAACGAGCTCAAAATCGTCCGCGACAACATCGCCGAGTTCGAGTCCATCCTCGCCTCCGCGCCCAAGCTCCGCAAGGTCATCATTAAGGAGCTCACCGAGATCCGCGACAAGTACGGCGACGCCCGCCGCACCATCATCCTCG
>JBDTDX010000035.1:0-15068 GCA_039922815.1 Granulicella sp. | reverse complement strand
CAGATGCCGACCACTCTCGCACCCGTGTTGTGTCGGATCGCCTGGGTAATCAGGCCGGCTGGATTCGTAAAATTAATCAACCACCCTTGTGGACTAAGCCGTTCCACCGTTCGCGCCTGCTCGACAGCCGTCGAGACGGTCCGCAGAGCCATGGCAACTCCGCCGGGGCCAGTCGTCTCCTGGCCGGGATAGCCATTCGCAATTGCAGCCCGTTCGTCATGGGCGCGTGCGTCGATTCCTCCCACGCGTATGCTATTCATGACGAAGGCAGCACCATCGACTGCGTCCTCCAGCGACGAGGCCACACGTACGCGCAGGTTTCCTCCTTCTTGCGTGACGATCGCTCGACCCAACTCCGCCATGATGCGAACACGATCCCGATCGGGGTCGAAGAGCACGAGTTCTTCGGCACCCAGATGTTCGGCAGCTTCGTTGACTCCAAATACGATGAGCGGAGTTCTCACTCCGCCGCCCCCGATAAACGCGATCTTACGACGTGTAGGTTTGTTCATAGATATCACCAATCTCTTTGCGGAACGGTAGTCCCTGTAAGGCCCCCGCCAGGCGGGTTGAAAGCCCCCCGCAGATACATGCACGCCGCAGACAAGCCTCAGGCCCTGCGTCATCGAGCAAGGCATCAATAAAGCCGGCATCAAAAGCGTCCCCTGCGCCTGTCGTATCAATTACATCCACCAGGGGTGATGCCACCTCATAGAGCTTCCCATCTTTTTTCATGGCCGCACCACGAGAACCCAGCTTGATCAACGGTGCTCTCAGCCCTTTCTCTCCTGCGAAATCCAGATAATCTGTTACATCGCCGCCAGACAGTAAAAGGGCTTCTCTCTCGTTGGGAAGAAAATAATCCGTGGCACGACAAGTATCTAGTACTTCCGGAGAGCTCAGCCAGGCCGGCTGAAATCCAACATCCAGTGATGTACTACAACCCGAAGCTCGCAGTGCGGGCAACAAGACAGAAGCAAGCCCGTGATCGAGAGGTAGTGCAAAGTGGACATGGCGCGCTGACCCAAGGGTATCAAGTATCGACTTCGAACGAAGAATATCGAGCAGTCTGCCATTCTCGCCTACGTAGGTAAAGAACGACCTGTCATTTCTCATAGATACACTTGCAGTTACACCAGTAGAACCTTCGCACCTCTTTATTCCTTGACTTGACACACTAAATTCGAGAAGACGCTCCTCAAACCAATCGCCATCGGACGCGCCAATTGCCCCAATGAGATTGACCGTGCGACCAAGTCTTCCGAGTGCGCATGCTGTATTGGCAGCACCGCCGCCAATTTCGCGATGATAGTCCGGTGCGAACGCCTCTTCTCCCGGCTGCGGCCATGCCGTAAAGCCAGTAAAGATGTGATCGATATAAATTTCACCGACGACGGCTACATCATATTGATTCATGTGCTTGGAAAGGCCACTCCTGTTTCCCGCGAGCCTGCAACAAATAGATGGCAGTTCCCGCAGCTGCCATCGCGACGCCGATTAATATATGCACGCCCTTGCTCGTAACTACGATATAGAGCCAGCCCGCCAAGGCAATGAGGGCCGGCAATGGGTAAAGAGGCATGCGAAAACTTCCCTCAGGAGCGATGCGTCTACGGCGTAAAAGCATGACTGCAATGCACTGAAGTCCAAACTGTGTCATCGTCTGAACAACGATAAGAACCGAGATCAAATCAGAGAGGGAGAAGAGACAAGCAACTACGGAGAGCCCACCCATGACCAGCAACGAAGTGGAAGGAAACTTCTGTGTGGGATGCAGTCGCGCAAAAGGCTTGAAGAAATGACCATCGACTGCGGCAGCATAGGGTACACGGGAATACCCTAGCAAAATAGCAAAGACAGAACCCCAACTGGCAACTAGAACGAGCATGGAAACAAATACGCCGCTGGAGTGTCCGTACAGAATCTGCATGTAGTCGGCCACAATAGCTTTTGAATACTGTCCCTGCTGCCAGGGGACCGTGCCCAGGATGGAAAAATTCATGGCGAGATAGAGCACCGCTATTAAGATAATGGAATAGATGACCACTCGGGGTATTGTTTTGCCTGGATTGCGCACCTCTTCCCCGAGCAGGCAGACATTGCTGTACCCCCCAAAGTCATAGGTCGCGATCAGAGTCGCTGAGCCCAATCCTAACCAGAATGCTCTTGATGGCTGGAATGCATGCGCCGGGAAGCTGAATGCTGTTGCAGCATCGAAATGCATAGCCCCGCTCACTACTATCCACGCACAAGTACCTAGGACGGCAGTAGTCACAATAATTGATATTTTGCTGATAGAGCGGATATTGCGATAAAGAAGGCCGGTGTTGAGTAAACATAACGCCATTGCTATTCCGATGAGATCTCGGTGCCGCAGATGGGGAACAATAAAATTCGTGTAGTCACCAAACCCGACAGCCCCAGACGCTATTGAGATTGGTCCGATGAGCAACGATTCCCATAGAAATAGGAAACTCAGGAGGCGCCCCCATCCCTTTGGCCCAAAGGCTTCGAGTAAGTAATAGTATGGCCCCCCGGACCGCGGCAACGCGGACCCAAGCT
Source organism: Granulicella sp. (assembly GCA_039922815.1). GTDB lineage: Bacteria > Acidobacteriota > Terriglobia > Terriglobales > Acidobacteriaceae > Edaphobacter. The sequence continues at coordinate 12,506 of JBDTDX010000035.1, read as the reverse complement.
CGGCCCAAACCATACCGTCACAAAGACACAAAAGAGCACCGACAATCCACCCCAGCATCGCCTGTGGACCGCCCATTGCAGCTATTGCTAATGGAATTGTCAAAAAGGGGCCAACCCCAATCATATTGAGGATGTTGGCCGACATGGCCCCCGCAAAGCCCATACCGCGATCGAGTTGTGGTGCAGCGGGAATAATTGGTGTCTGCATAAAATCCACAATAAGAAGCGGGCCCACAAGGCCTTGGAGGAATATGACTTACATTCCCTAAGACCTGATGGCCCGGAGCTATTTACCTTCGAGGAACTGCGGATTTTTTGGCAGACTTAGCATGTTTGCAAAGAGCCGATAGGCCCCGGGTACTCCAAGCGGTAACTGACGGTAGAAGGCATACGCGTTATAGATATAAGCACCTTTTCCATAGCGTGCGTACACAAGGCCACCTTTCTGTGGATCCTGGTCGGCATCGTGTGTCTCCAGTAGCGGCTCATATCGCTTGTCCCAGGATTCAAGAAACTTTGACCCACGTTCTTCAATCCAACCATCGAAGTCTTTCGAGGTAATTACGTTGGGCCAGGTAAAGAGCAAATTTTTGGGATCGAGAATTGTGACTACTGATTTCTCATCCGTCACCTCTTCAGGATCATTCGACATCACGTAAGGATAAGGACCATAGTTATGATCATATTCGGGCGTGTTGTATTGGACGATAACAACCCCACCGGCTTCGACATACTTGAGCAACCGGCCATTGTTAGCAACAAGATCGGGGCGCACTGCATAGGCTCGTACTCCGACTAGAATGGTGTCGTATTTACTAAGATCCCCACTTGCGAGATCTTGAGCAGAAAGAAACGATACATGCACGCCCAGGGCCTCCAGTGCAGCCGGCACGTCATCCCCGCTTCCTTCGATATAAGCAATTTTCTGCCCCGGCGCCATCTTGACGTCGGCTCCCGTCGTCTTGTAATCGGCTGGACTGTAAAGAAAATAGGGGCGTAACCCGGTGTAGCCAACCGTGTCATAGCCCTCCGAATATTGCTTGCCTGCATACTCCGCGACTGCGGTTATTTGATAAGGCTTCTCTTCGATCGACTTGGGAGTGATTGTGAACGAAACACCCTGCTCTTCCCCAAGGTGGGCGAACGTGATTGGAATCGACTTCGGCTCGGAGGTCCATCCACTTGGAAGAGTAAGATGCACCGTTGCCTTTGCCTCTCCTTCTACGTTGTTATGAAGACGGACAGTTACGGGAAACGATTTCTCGTCCAGAGGTACGATCCCTGCACTGGGATTCAGGGCAACAGATACGGCAGGGCCCACGGGCATGGGAAATCGCAACGTTCCAGGACCATTCACTTTGTCGATAACCTGGACTGTATTCGTTGTCTCCAGGGTCAGCCCGTCAAACCGGTAACGCACCGTCGTAGCAATTGGATAGGGTGCCGTGGGCTTAATAAGCATCGCTTTATCGGCAATATCATAGAAAGGTTGTTCCATAGTAGGACGAGTGAAGAAAGGCCGCGTGTAGGGTTCATCCTCTGGAACTTTTACTGCGAAGCGAACGTCGGTGGCCTTGCCCGATTCGATCTGTTTAGGCGAGGCTGCTTCCGGTGTAATCGTCCAATGCTTACCTGAGTTCGTAGTGAGTGTAACGGACTCGACATCGACTGGTAGCTTCCCTCCGTCATAGAGATGAACACCTACATGAAAGCTTCGGCCCGGCGTAGCCATTTGAAAACTCTGTTGCGCTCCACGCATCTCCGCAAAGGCACCGTCAGCCCGGGCCGCAGGGACTACATCTGCTTCGACAGAGATGCCCAAGGATGCCACCAAAGCTGTATTGAACTGTTGTTGCTTCACCCTGAGTTCATGAAGTACGTTGAACTTTTGGTCGGCTGTGAGCTGGCTCTTCTCAACCTGAGCAGCCAGCGCATCCGTGGCCTTCATCCCTTTCGCAAGCGTTGCTGCAACCGCAGATGGGTCTTGTGCGGAGAACACGCTGATTGCACCTTCAACAGAACTGTTGATCTGGTTGAGACCCGTCTTCAGGAATGCTGGCGGTGCCGACCCTGCAAGATCCGCAATGCCCGCAATGGATACGTCAATACCATCGAAGAAGCTATCCTCTTTATCCTTCGCCGCAATATGAGAGCCGAAACGGTGATAATTGCCGCTCTGAGCAGCAGGGGCCGGCACATCAGACCCACCATTTTGCGATTTTTGAAAGCCGAGCCCCTCGCGCGAAATCTGCGGATAAGTGAGGCCTGCAAAACTATCGTAAGTGCCTGAAGGTACAGCCACGGTCACAGACACAGGGCCGGGCTCCCACTTATCAGTAATGTGATTCTGCACTCCGACCGGTCCCCAGCGATGAGTGGCGTAGTCATACGATCCTTTCTCAGACGTACGGAAGAAAGGCGATCGCGCATACTCTTTCACGGGAGACCACGGTCGCAAGCCTTCCCGAATCTGCTCAGGGAACCTCTTAGGATCACCCGCTGCGTTGAAGACCTCCTGCGCCATCAAGCCTGCAGTTGCATGCTGTCCATGACCATCCGTGGGTCCGCCTACAAATACTGAACAGACGATGAGAGGCCGTACAGTGCGCACCAGTCGGACCGCCTCTTCCAGAACACGATCGTGGCCCCACTGATCCAACGCCTCTTTGAGAGACTTTGAGAAGCCATAGTCCGCCATCGACGAAAAATACTGCCCATCGAGTCCGTAGTAGCGGCCAGCCTGCAGTAACTCCTCAGTACGAACCAGGCCCAATGCATCCCACAGGTCAGGAGACATGACATTTGCGCCACCCTCTCCGCGATCCAGAGTCATCAACTCGGTTCGAGCGCCAAGCCCGCGACTTTCATAAGCAAGTGTCGCTCCGTCCTCATCGTCCGGATGCGCCACGATCATCAGCACACTCGCGCGAGTGTGTAATTTTTTAAGCGCCAGCCATGTTGCAGAAGCTCCCCGATCAACCGCTATCGGTCGGGCATCATCGACAGACTTAACCGGTGCAGCGAATCCGTATCCAATAAATGCAGAAAGGCAAATAGTCGATAGTACGATCCGTATAGGACTGTGAAGACGAAAAATCATAAGAACTTCCTTCTCTGGCATATATAACTTTAGAAATAGAACTTGCCAGCCATCTGAATCTGGCGGGGGTCGTTGACCGTGGAACCAACCTTGCCAAACGTGGCGGTGTTGGTCAGGCCGGCCGATGGGTTGGCGAAGTTCGCATGATTGAAGGCGTTGAAGAACTCGAAACGCAGTTCGATCTTACGCACGTCTCCCAGCGGAAATTGCTTGAAGAGACTTAGATCGACATTCTCTCCACCTGGGCCATGGACCAAACGTGGCCGGCAGGTGCCAAAAGTCCCCGCTGTAGGTGTCGAGAACGCGGATGAATTCAGATAAACACCGGTAAAACTCTGAGTCGAGATTGCGGAACGACTCTTAGTCGTATTCGCGAAGGGATCGCTAACGCAGTTGGCATAGGCCGCATGGTTGCCGCCGGTCTGGCTATTATCCGCAGCGGTTACGCTGAAAGGAACCCCTGTCTGCAAGGTCAAAATACCATTGAGTTGCCAGTTGCCAAGTAGTCGCGCAGCCATGGAATCGTTGTTCATAACCAAGCCATCTTTGCCGAAAGGTAGCTTCCACAGGCCACTAGCCACAAAGCGGTGGCGCTGATCAAATGGGGAGTTACTCATTTCGTGAGCGTAGTCATAAGCGTTCTGAGGAGTTGATCCACCCGTCAGATTATCCACCAGGTTCGCCATCGCATGCGACCATGTGTAGCTGATCTGGTAGCCCAAACCCTTGACCACCTGACGATGAAGGCTCACTTCGAGCGCGTTATAGCTGCTGTTTCCATCGTTGGTTGCATATTCCAAAAAGGAGTGCGTACCTGCACCCGCAATAGAGGTCGTTGTCGTATTTAGATTGGCGTAGGGGAACTGCACGATCGCCTGAGTCGGGGAAGCAAAGCCTGTGACGATCCCCTGATTCGCGTTACGAAGTCGGTTGAGCTTTCGGCCCCAGTTACCTACCCAGGTAAGCTCCAGAACAGTGTTCGAGCTAAGCTGTACCTGAGGTCCAAAGCTTGCCTGCTCGACGTAGCTGGTTCGCTGGTTCGGATCCTGCCAATTATTCTTTTGCAGGGTAAGCGGGACCACTGAGCCTGAATACGCAGCGCCGGGAAAGCCATTCTTCAACTGGAACACCGGAGTGACGCTTCCGCTTGTCTGTGCAGTTTGCACCGCCTTCAGAAAAGGCTGATTGAGTGCCAGTTGCGACTCCGAGCCAATGCGATTGATGAACTGATAGAAGATGCCATAGCCGCCGCGCAGAACAATCTTTGCGGACGGTTGATAACTAAAACTGCCTCGCGGAGCAAAGTTATTTTTGTCTGCGTTGATGAGAGCGCGATTGCTCCAGCCGCCAGCGTCAACGGCAGCAGGAATGAGGGTTCCTCCCCCCGCTGGCGAGAAATTGGAAACTGCGTTGGTGCGATTCAACATGGGCGCATAAAGCTCATAGCGGACGCCATAAGTGACAGTCAGGTTCCTGACAACGCGCCATGTATCCTGCCCAAAGAACGAATGACCCGGAAGGAACTGGTGCACATCGAGCGGCGTGTTATAGATAGTCGAAGCTACGTCGCCAAGCAGGAAATCAGCAAACCCAAAGCCCGATTTGCTGGTGTAGATACCAGTGGACTGCATAAACCCTTGCGGGGCCTGTAGGTCGAGGAACGTATTTGTATTCCGATGGTATTGATATCCAACCATCAAGCTGTGGTTGCCAATCAGCTTGGTAAAGTTATCGACGAATTGGAACACCTGCGATACCTGGAACTGCGGGCGAAAGCGATCCGTCCCAAGGGTCACAAGACCCGAGATATAGAGAGGAGGTAGTCCAGCGGTGAAAGGCGATGCAGGAATTCCAGTAAGCCCATAGTCCCCCGCATTGGAGGTACCGAGAACTACCCCAATCGGATTGCTATGCGCATTGTCGCGCAGGTACCCATACCGCGCTTGATTAACGGAAGTTGAAGAAAAAACATGATTCCATCCAAGTGCTAGTCCCTGATTATGAATGACGTAGTCCGTCGCAAAACCGCCGTTACCTGCGATGAAATTTGAAGTCCACGGCGGATCCTGGCGATGTTGGTGCAGGATGCTGTAACGGCCGAAGATCGTGTCATTTTCGCGTAGCTTGTGATCGATTCGGACATCAGCTGAATTGTTTTGGGTCGGTGTGTCATACACGAAGTTGTAGTTAGTCGCACCGGTCCAGATGGGAACATTAGGATCATTCGGATCCGGGTAAAGAGCCGCAAGCTTTGAACCGACCGGATCGATGCATCCTGGCGCAATCACCATCGTGGCGGTTGTAAGGCAGCCCGCTTGCCCTGTAGCCACACTGTTGAAGGGATATGCTGTCTTACTCAATTCGCTAAAGTCGCCACTCTTCATGTTGTGCGAGGGAACGACGGAAGACACCGTCACGTCCTTCGCACTCCGCAAGCCCTGATAGTCACCGAAGAAGAAGGTACGCTCGCGTAGTATCGGCCCGCCAAGTGTCCCGCCAAACTGATTTTGACTGAAGACGCCCTTCTTGATCTTCTTTTGCCGATTGAAGTAAGTGTTGGAATCAAGGGCACTGTTGCGTGCGTATTCGAAGGCGTTTCCATGAAAGTGATTGGTTCCGCTTTTGACGGATGCATTCACCACGGCTCCAGCCGACGTCCCAAATTCCGTGGAGTAAGTACGGGTCTGTATTCTGAATTCCTGAATGGCATCTGGCGGAGGTTGTACATTCTGCACAGAGCCTTCCTGCAGGTTAGTAGAACCGGAGTTATTATCCACGCCGTCCAATGCGAAATAGTTTTGCGTCTCCGAGTTGCCGTTCGAGCTGAACCGATCTGGAGCCGCATTTGCCACTGATGGATTTTTAAAGATGCCTGGCGATAAAAGGGCCAAATCTGCATAACGACGACTGTTCAGCGGAAGATCGTTGATCTGCTGCGCTCCAATAACCGCTCCAACCTCAGCCGACTGGGTCTGTAGCGTTACCCCGGTATCGGTCACCTCGACCTGTTCCTGGGTCGCACCTACGAGCAAGCTAAAATCTACCTGCGCACGAGTTCGTACATGTATTTCAACGGAAGGATTTTTTGCGGCGCCGAAGCCAGTCATCGTGGCTTCGACAGAGTAGGTTCCAGGGATCAGCCCTAGCACCTGATAGTTTCCATCGCCATTGGTCTTTGTCGTCGTCACAACGCCCGTGGCAGTATTTCGGATGGCCACGGTTGCGCCGGGGATAACCGCCCCCTGAGAGTCACTGATGATTCCGGCTACGGTGCCCGTGTCGATCTGCGCAGAAGACACAGCAGGGGATAGGATTGCGAATCCCAGGACAGTAAAGAGGAGAAGGAGGAAATGGTTCGAGAAAATCGCAGGCCATGCCTGTGCCAAAGTTCTATTTTTCAGTCCGCTTCGGTTCATAGGAATAACTCCTTCATTGGCCTTCCATTGAAAACAACAACACGAAACTGCCTTCAGCCTAGGCATTGCGAGTCCGAGATAATTAGGGGCCCAACCAGCTCAAGAAAATGGAAATTTCTCTCAAATCGTTATCGGTAACGTAACCAAGTGTTCTACGGGAATATCAATCTTCGCTGATGATGTCAAGACATTTCTAGAGGGCAGAGAATTTTTCGCGATCTACATCCAGGCTTTTAGATCCTCATCCTAGTCACGAAAATCAGTCGGCGGGACTATCACTATGCTTGTCAAGACGCGTCTTTTCTCGTTACCGCGGACTTGAGAGCCTTCATATGCTTCGTAAATTCCCCGTTTGTGGGTAGGCCTAGTGAGCCGCCGGGAGCCATCGCCGACAGGCTTCCGCAAATATTGCCTGCGCGCAGGCAATCGTCCCAGTTGGAGCCACGAAGAAATTCGTGAAGGAAGCCACCGTTAAAAGCATCGCCGGCCCCCGTAGCATCCAGGATAAGACCCGGCAGCGCACGCTGTTTGAACACCGTATCGTTACACATCAGCATGGCCCCCTTCGCGCCCAGCTTCACCACTGGAACACGTACCCAATCATGCAGCTTCTCCAAAGCGCGAAGCGCGTTCGTGGTATGGGTCACAGCGCAGGCTTCATGTTCATTCGGAAAGATAAATTCGCAATATTGCACGATCGATATGAGTTGGTTCACCGAGATTTCCGGATTCCACCCAAAGTCGGCAGAGATTGTGATTCCATCCTCGCGCAAAGACTTGAGCAGCGGAATCCATTTTTGCGGACGGCGCAAAGCACACGCAAGATGCACATGGCGCGCGCGATGCAGTTTGCGTTGAACCGCGACTTTGTCTAGCAAATCCTCAAGATTTCTGTTGATTGGCTCGTGAGTGACCATCATGCGATCTGATTTGTACGCAATGCATACGGTCAGCGCCGTGGGAGCGTCTTTGCGAACTTCGCAGCTGCTCACATCGAGTCCCTGGTTCATCATGGCCGACCACGTAGGAAGTGTCCCTGCGTCAGCGCCGACTCTCGTTACAATCCCGGTCGATGTTCCCAACTTACTCGCGGCCAATGCTGTCGTAGCCAGCCCGCCGCCAGGCGCTATCAGAAAGTGGTCTGTCTTCAGTTCTTCGCCAAAACGTGGTCGATCCGGCAGCCCATAAAAGATGAGGTCAGAGAAAAACTCTCCGAAAACTACGAGATCAAAATGCTTTGCGGCGATTCGCTTCGAGAGCATTGCATCCTGGCTTGAGAGTTCGTGCTCCTGACTAGATACACCGTCATCAAGGATAGCGCGATCCTCCACAAAGTACTATGGAATTTGGGCTTACGATAGTGGGATGCCATGTTCCTGTCAAGAATGGCATGAGTTTTTCGCTCGAGAGAAGTTCATCGTTGGGTAGATCTACGAACAACCAGTTTCGGAGATAACAGCACGTTTTTCTGAAGATTTACATCCTTGCTGGCCAACGCACGGAGCGCAAGGTTTGCTGTCTTCTGTCCCACCTCTACCCCGGAAAGGTTGACGCTGGAAAGGGGCATCCTCAACTCGCGCATGGACGGCTGATCCCCACAACCAACGACGCAAATATCCTCCGGGATTCTTAGCCCTTTTTCGAACGCCGCATCGATAGCGCCCAGTGCAAGTGTGTCGGTATAACAGACCACACCATCCGGCCTGATCTTGCCGTCCAGCAATCGCTGCATCGCTTGGTAGCCTCGCTGATATTCATTGCGGTTCGAGTCTTCAAAATTGAAGACAAAATCCGGCTTGAAGCTCAGATTGAACTCGGTAAGAGCGGCACGATATCCAGCCCAGCGCAGATCGGCCGCAGCGGTCCGCGGACCACGCAGATAAGCCAGCGTCTTGCATCCCGTCTCAGCGAGATGGGCAGCCGCGATGTATCCAATATCCTGCTCGCGCAAACCGACAAAATTAGCGGCAAATGATGGTAATTTCCGGTCAACCAGGATCAAGGGTCTCTTTTGCCGATCTAGATCTGTAAAAAACTCGGCCGACTCTTGTACCGATGCGACGATAAGAGCGTCCACCTGTCGCGATAGCTGTAGTTCAATCTCATGCCGCTCAGTGTCCGCATCCTCTTCTGCAGAAGAGATCAGCAGACCATACCCCGCAGTGCGCAGCGTTTGCACGAGGCCTCGTGCGACATCCGCGAAGAAGGAGTTTGTCAGCGAAGGTATGACCAGCCCGATGGTTGAGGTGTTGCCGGTCCGCAGGCTGCGAGCCGAAATATTCGGTCGATAATTCAACTCTTTCATTCGTTGGAGCACACGAGCTTTGGTCGCAGCGCTGACGTCTGTTTGCCCGCGCAAGACCTTCGAGATCGTCATCTTCGACAGATTCAGATCGCTCGCAATATCTTTGAGGCGCACCGTCATGCGCGATCGCTCCTCTGTTGACGAGACCTCAGTCGAAACTCATCTTACACAGAAACCCGCTTCAAACATGTTGTAAGCTGGGCTATCCCTAACCTGCGACGCGCGGCAATCCTACCCGGCCGTCTCTACGAGGACACGTGATGCACTCTACAGCGAACCGTCCAAACAGCATCAACACCCTGATTCTTGCCCTTTCCTTGCTGCTTGCAAACCACAGCGCGGCCCAGGCGAACTCCGTTCCCACTACCTCAAAGACAATCAGCTTCTCCGAAGGTACGGACATGGCCGTCGCGGCTTCGCCCGACCACAAGACCATTATCATGGACCTCCAGGGGCTGCTTTACTCCATGCCAATGGCCGGCGGTTCGGCCAGGCAGATCACCACGCCTTATGACGAGGCATCCCATCCCGATTGGTCCCCCAAAGGCGGCCTCATCACATTCCAGTCCTACGCGGGAGGAACATTTCATATCTGGACAATGCTTCCAGATGGCTCCCACCGAAAGCAAATCACAACCGGCCATGGTGACGATCGGGAGCCCAGTTTCTCGCCTGACGGCACGACGATTGTCTTCGCCTCTGATCGTGCCTTCAAAGGAAACTACGATATCTGGACCGTCAATCTGACGACTGGAAGCCTAAAGCAAATCACGACCAGTGATGCGGATGAGTTTCAACCAGCGTGGTTACCCGATGGGAAATCAATTGCGTTCGTCAGCGGTTCGGGCATCGTGGGCAAGTCGATTGAATCGCTCGATCTCTCGTCCGGCAAACAGCATTCGCTGGTGTCTGTCGACCCAGCAACGGGGCGCGTGGAGGCGCCTCGCTTCTCTCCCGATGGTTCGAAACTCTCGTACATCCGCTATGCCACGACCGGCACAGTAGTAAGCGCCGCGCAATTTGTTGTGGCCGATACAACCGACAACTATAAGCTGGTCTATTCAGGCACGGGTAGAGATGCCTTTCCTTTCTTTGCCGTATGGCTATCAAACGCGGAGTTACTCTACACCGGAAATGGTCACATCCTAAAAGTGAACCTCGCAACCAACTCGGAGAAGTCAATTCCCTTCACTGCCGCCATCCGATCCATCCGTCCACAATACCCACACAAAGTTTACGATTTCGATTCTGCGGCCCCGCTCCAGGTGAAAGGAATCTTCGCGCCCGCCCTTTCTCCAAGCGGGAAGCAGATCGCCTTCGTCGCACTCAACCAGCTCTACACCTTGATTCCTGGCAGCACCCTAATCGCTTTGACCCACGACACGTTCTACAAGCAGCAACCAGCGTGGTCACCCGATGGCAAAGCGCTCGCCTATGTCTCGGACAAGAATGGCATAGAAAATATTTACTTGCACAATATGGCCAGCAGCGACACTACCAGCGACAAACAGATCTCCCCCAGTAACTCCGCGCAAATAATGCCCGCATGGTCGCCCGATGCAAAATGGATTGCGTTTCAAGATCAGACTGGCGCAACTCAACTGTTGAATGTCGCCACTGGAGTTGCAAAGCCCCTTGCACCCGCCACGTTCTTTCCCGGCCGACCATCTTTCTCCGCAAATGGCAAAACTGTTGCCATCGCGACCATCAAACCGTACACCAAGCGATTCCGCGAAGGGACAAGCTCCATCCTCACCGTGAATATTGCGACGGGCAAAACAAAGTTCTTCGCTCCAGCTCTGTTCGAGTCAGTCACCACGCGGACAGAAGATGGCCCCATCTACTCGCCAAATGGCAAGGAAATGGCCTTTGTGATGGATGACCTGCTCTACACAATGCCCGTTGATGAGAACGGCGAGCCTTCCGGACCTGCGGTCAAACTAAACGATGAAACAACCGATGCACCAACCTGGTCAGGAAATTCGTCGGAGATTCTCTATCTCAATAATGGCAAACTAAAGCTAATCTCACGCACCACGAAAGCAATCACACCCATTGCACTCAATCTGACTTACACACCAGCACAACCAAAACAGGAAATACTAATTCACACAGCCCGTTACTGGAAAGGATCTGGTCCCGACGAGCTCACCGATGTCGATATTCTGATTACCGACAATCGCATCACCAGCGTAAAACGACATAACACCACGCTACCATCCGGAGTTACACGATTCATCGAGGCAGGCGACTCCACCGTCATGCCGGGACTTTGGGAATCCCATTCGCACAATGACTCCGATAACTCGATTTATTACGGCGACCGCATGGGCCGACTTTGGCTGGTCTACGGAGTAACCACTGTTCGGGGCCTTGCCGATAATGCCTACCGAGCCCTGCAACATCGCGAAGCGTATAGCTCCGGTGCAGCAGTTGGTCCAAGACTCTTCAACACCGCAGAGGCGATTGATGGAGAGCGAGTCTATTACCCCATGATGATTCCAACAACGAGTGAAGCTCAGCTTCACCGCGAGCTTGAGCGCCTCAAGGATTTAGACTTCGACTTTGTAAAGCTATACGTACGCCTCCCATACAACTGGGCGGAGCAGGGTTCACAGTTCGCGCATAGTCAGATGGGCGTTGAGACCGCATCCCACTATCTTCTACCTGCAGTCATGCTAGGTGAAGATGGTATGTCTCATATCTCCGCAACCTCCCGCACCGGCTACGCTTACTCCCGCACCTTCGTCGGCCACAGTTATCAGGACGTGCGTGCGCTCGTCGCACAATCCGGCATGTGGGCGATCACGACGGTACTTAGTCCAGCGATGTACGTTGATAACCCAACAATGGCCGACGACCCGCGATACCATATAGCTCCGCCGTGGGAACAGGCAAGGTTAAAAGCTGGTCGCGATAACGATCTTCGCGTCGATCAAACCAACAATGTCAATCGTGTTCATTATGAAGAAGAAACGGTCAGCAGCATTCTCAAGTCAGGAGGCATGGTTCTGGCAGGAACAGACTCGCCACTCGATCTCCCAGGCACATCCCTCCATTTGAATCTTCGCAGCCAGGTAAAGTTCGGAATCCCACCCTGGCAGGCACTTGAAACCGCCACGTCGTTGCCGGCTAAAGCCTTCGGACTTGCAAAAGATCTTGGCACCATTGAGCCAGGCAAACTCGCAGATCTCCTTATCGTCTCAGGAGATCCGCTAAAGAATATCGACGATGCCGCACGCATTCAGTGCGTGATGAAGAACGGACAGCTACAGTCAGTTGCCTCTATCATGGCACCGTTCGTTACCGTCAGCACTGGGAACTCTATCTGTCCCGCACAGTAGCCCGCTTCTCTTTCGATAGAAGCTATCAGCTCAATGCACTCACCATACGCTGCCTACACGACAGCACCTCTGAACCATGAGCCATTTTCTGAACGGGTTTACACAACTGTGCTAAATCACAAGAGGCATGGACTAAGTTGCAGCGAGACCCGGAGTTCAAACACCAATGCAACGACCTAGAAATACACCCGGCAGTCCCGGTTTCACAGAGCGTGCATAACAGGTAGCAGCACATAGATTGCCACCTGGCTCTCACATCGTGAGACACACTAGCAGGGGATAATTTTAAAGTCAAGTCAACTGTCGGACGACGTGCTACTATCTGGAAACAATAAGTAACA
>JBDTDX010000034.1:0-2353 GCA_039922815.1 Granulicella sp. | reverse complement strand
GCTGTGAAATAGCGCACATCCGTGGTGGCGACGATATCGGGCACCGTGACCGGGATGTTGGGTGTGCGGAATGCAGCCACCCGCTCTAGTCGCGCCGTGGCCCCAGGACTGGATGCTGCGTTGGGGGCGACCGCCTGCGCGCCCTGATCCACTATGCCGGTCGCAGGCATAGGATTCTTAGCCTGCGGGGGGGCCTTCTGTTGGCCTAGAGCTGTTCCGGCTACCGTTGTAACGGCAAGCCCTTTTACAAAGTCACGCCTCTTCATGGATGAAATCCTAGTAGCCTCAGCAAGAAACGTCAACGTATGGAGAGTTCAAACCCGTATAGCGACAATTCTGATCATTAAACCAGTAGAAGAGTTACCTCATAAGAAACGTAGGTGTCCCCCGGCAAGGACGTCCGTGTGAGTGATCGTAGACGCGGTTATGGTTTTACCGTTGAAAGTGGTCGTGGTCTGCGCCGCCGCTTTCACCGCACTTTCGATGACCAGCGTTTTGCCGCCGGACAGATGCAGGGTGGCGCTTGGGAACAGCGCTCTGCCAAGCAGATACTCCGCCTTCGCAGGACAAAGCGAGAAAATCCCTAACGCGCTGAGCACATACCAGGCGGCCATCGAGCCTGTGTCCTCATCGCCTGCGAAGCCTTCTACCGTGTACAACTCCTCCATCACGCGATGGGACCAATAGGCGGCGCGATCCTGACGCCCGGCCGCCGAGAAGATCGACAACACATGATGGACGGGCTGATTGCTATGGGCATACTGACCGAAGCGCACAGCAGCCATCTCGGACATCTCGTGAATTTCTTTCCCGTAGGAGCCGGTAGCGAAGTCAGGAGCCATCGTCAGCATCTGTTCGAGCGCGGCGACGGTCTTTTCTTTTCCGCCGAGTCCTTCGATCAACGCGGCGATATCATGCGGTACGTCCCAGCGATGCTGCCATGCTGATCCCTCCACATAGGGATCGCCCCAGCGGACAGGATTGAACGGTGTGAGCCACGTTCCATCCTCCTTTTTGCCGCGAATGAATCCGGTTTCGGGATCAAAGAGATGTCTCCAGCTATCGGATCGTTTCATGAACATCTCGTAGTCTTCCGTTTTACCGAGCGCCCGGGCTACCTGTGCGATGCAGAAATCACCGTAGGCTGCGTCGACGGTCTCAGCAGCCGACTGATCGACCAGGCCCGCAGGAACGTAACCGAACTTTAGATATTCTTCAACGCCCCGACGCCCGTAGCCGGCATCCGGATTACCGCGTTCCGTTGCATGCTTCTTGAGGCCAGCGTAGGCCGCGTCCATGTCGAAACCCTTGATGCCCTTCGCAGCAGCTTCACCAAAGACGGAGTCAATCAGGCTCCCCGTCATGCAGGCGCGATATCCGGGGCAGGGAAACTGTGGCAACCAGCCACCCTCCTTGTAGATGTTCACCCAGCCCTGAAGGATTTCGCCAAGTCGCTCGGGGAAGAGCACCGTCATCATCGGGTACCAGGCACGATACACATCCCAATAGCCATGGTCGGCATACATGACTCCAGCTTCAACGTTGCCGGTGTATACGCTGCGATGCTGCATGGCCCCGCTGGCATCGGGTTCGTGCCAGATGCGCGGAAAGAGGAGCGTCCGGTACAGGCAAGAGTAGAGAATCTTCTGCTGCTCGGTCGTGCCGCCCTTAACTTCGACGCGGCGAAGATGGTTGTTCCAGACTGCCTCCCCCTCGGTGCGAAGGGCGGCTGCAGATTTCGTCCCGATTTCGAGCTCTAGATTGTGAGCGGCTTGTTCAAAGGAGATAAAGGATGTTCCGATCCTTACATTGATCGAAGTCACAGCTTGATCGAAGTGCACTACTCCCAAATGATGGCCGTGGGAGGTTGAAGAGATAAAGTCGGTCCAGCGTTCAGAGAAGTGGAGCACGTAGTAGCAAGCAAAGCCCTTCTGCACTCCACCGCTGTTTGCTGAAGATTCGAAAGAGAGGGTGCGGTTGGCGTTGTCCTCTTTGATGACCGGTGTGGTGGTTCCAGGAAAGTCGAAGATAAATCCAGGGACCTCAGACTTTGAATACTGTGCTGCGAGCATGGCGCAGCGCTCCGTTGGAATCAATTGCGCCTGCACGCCGTAACGCATCAGGTGAAGGCTAAGAACATGAGGTGCCAGGGTGGAGTCTTCGGGACGATAGGAGCTTGCACGCTCCGAGGCGCCTGCGTGGACTTCGCTTGGCTCGCCGCAGATCGGAAGGAAGGTCGCCTGGCCGTAATCCCCGAGCCATGGGCTGAGCTGATGGGTACATCGAAAGCCCTGTATACGACGAATGCCCGGCTGAAACATCCAGGGAGAACTGTCACTTGACTGAAGAATCC
>JBDTDX010000033.1:0-18536 GCA_039922815.1 Granulicella sp. | reverse complement strand
GGCGCATGGTATCGAGGGTCGCCAGGGCCATCTGGCCCCGTTGATGGTCGCGATACTCGCGGGCGGCACGCTCTATTGGCGTCTCGCGGCGGCAGCCAGACGCCAGGGCAACGAGGAGCATCACGACAAGAAGCGATCCGCGCGCCATGGAGTCAGTTTTTCTTGGAGGACTGCTGCCGCTCGACAGCAAGCGCCACGCGGAGCATGGTTGCTTCATCGAAGTGGCGTCCCATGACCTGAACGCCGATAGGCAGGCCGGTTTGGGTTTCACCGCAGGGGACTGAGACGCCGCAGATACCCGCGAGGCTGGCGGCCACGGAGTAGATATCGGCAAGATACATGGCGACCGGGTCGTCTGTTTTTTCACCAAGCTTGAATGCCGGGGTGGGTGTCATGGGACCTACGATGACGTCGACCTGCTCGAAGGCGGCGAGAAAATCCCGGGTGAGGAGGGTGCGGACCTGCTGCGCTTTCTTGTAATAGGCATCGTAGTATCCAGCACTCAACGCGTAGGTGCCGAGCAGGATGCGACGCTTGACCTCTGGCCCGAAGCCAGCATCGCGTGTCTTCTTGAACATCGCCGAGAGCGTGTTGGCCTCCTCAGCGCGCAGCCCGAAACGGACGCCGTCGAAACGGGAAAGATTCGAGGAGGCCTCGGCGGTGGCGATGACGTAGTAGGTGGGGATGGCGTACTGAGTGTGGGGCAGGCTGATCGGGGTGATCGTGCAGCCTGCAGCTTTTAGACCATCCAGCGTGCGCTCAACGGCGGCGCGTATCTCTGGATCGAGGCCCTCGCCGAAGTATTCAGCCGGGACGCCCACGCGCAGGCCACTGACAGGCTTCTCCAAGGCGGCAACGTAATCGTCAGCCGGGCGGTTTGAGGAGGTGGCGTCCAATGGATCCGGACCCGCAAGCACCTGGAGGACGGTGGCAGCGTCCGTCACATTGTTGGTAAAGGGGCCGACACGGTCGAGCGAAGAGGCGAACGCGATAAGACCATAACGGCTGACGCGGCCGTAAGTCGGCAAAACTCCGACGACGCCGCAAAAGGCTGCCGGCTGACGGATAGAGCCGCCGGTATCCGTGCCGAGAGAGACGACTGCAAAGCCTGCCGCTACCGCAGCTGCAGATCCGCCGCTGGAACCTCCCGGGACGCGATCGAGAGCGCGGGGATTTCTGACAGGCCCGTATGCAGAATTCTCATTCGAGGAGCCCATCGCGAATTCGTCGCAGTTCAGCTTGCCGAGCAGTACCGCTCCAGCAGCTTCGAGCTTCGTAACAGCCGTTGCGTCATAGGGAGGGAGATAGCCCTTGAGGATCAGGGAGCCGGCGGTGGCGGGAGAACCTTTCATCGCCAGCACGTCCTTGATGCCGACGGGCACGCCCGCCAGCAGCGGCAGATCGTTGCCGCGGGATGCCATGGCGTCGATTTTCTCGGCCTGAGCTTGGGCGCGATCGCGGCTGAGGGCCAGAAAGCTGTTGATTTCGCCGTCGCGGGCGGCGATCAGGCTGTAGTGCTGCTCCGCAAGATTGGAGGCCGTGACGTGACCTTCGGCGATCGCTGCGCGAATCTCTTGAATCGTCATCTCTGCGTAAGTCTCCTGCGTCGCCATTACCGTTCAATAACCTTCGGGACTTTGAAAAAACGACCATCGGTCTCGGGAGCGACGGCCATCACGGCGACGCGATCGACCGAGGGCCGCACCACATCCGCGCGAAGGTTCGCGCCTGTGGATTCGGGCGGAGTAGAACCAGCCAGCATCTCGCCTACCTGGGCCATCGCCGGAACTCCCTCGGTATCGAGCTGGTTGAGCTCCGCAATATGACCGAGGATCGCATTGAGGTCCCGCTGCATGAGCGGCTCTTCTTCCGCAGTCAGCTCCAGGTTGGCCAACTCTGCAACCCTGCGAACCTCTTCGATCGATACAGCTTGTGTGTCGCCCAACCTTACCCCCTTGATTCTTTCCCGCGAAAGGATGTTGCCTTCCTTTCGAAGTGTACCCCGGTGACACGGACGCCTGCGATTCTGCCGAGCTCGCCACCGATCTGGCCCTGCATGGACATAACCTGCCGCGTCCAGGTGTCGTCCGAGATTTCCAGGGAAACGATGCCGTCTTCATATCCGACGACCTTGCCATGCGCCGCCATCGCCGCGCCACAAACGACCGGCCATGCCGCCGCCAGGCGATCGATCTCAGACATTGCCTGGAGACTGCGGCGCAGGTTTGCCCGCAACAACTCGCGCATTCCTTCCATAGTTGCGATTCTATCGAATCTTCCTGCCGATGGCCGCTTCTAGAAAGCACCGTCCTGATTGATGACTGCGGAGAAGGTCTTGGTCAGGATGATGAGGTCGCGGGTAAGAGACCAACGCTGGACATATCTGCAATCCAACGCGATGCGAGTATCGTAGCTGAGCTCGCTGCGCCCGGAGACCTGCCAGAGGCCGGTAAGCCCTGGTTTCACGCGGCAATAGCATTGGAAGCTATCCCCGTATTTCTCGACCTCAGCGGCAACGATGGGACGAGGGCCAACGAGACTCATCGTTCCTGCAATCACATTCCAAACCTGGGGCAATTCATCCAGGCTGAACCGCCGCAGCAAGCGACCGATGGGGCTGATGCGGGGATCAAAGCGAAGTTTGCGGGTGGCAGACCACTCCGCGCGTGCGCCTGGATTGGCCCGAAGATGCGCATCGAGAACTTCCGTGGAGTTAACACACATCGTCCTGAACTTCCACATGGAAAAGAAAGCGCCGCTTTTGCGGATGCGCCGGTGAGAAAAGAAAACGGGGCCGGGTGAGGAACACTTCACAGCTAACGCAATCATCATTAAAAGTGGAAGCAGCACTGGCAGCGAAACCAGGACGAAGAGGAGATCGAGACAGCGCTTGAGAACGCAGTATCGAAACAGCTCCGCCGGCTTGGAGTCACGCAACGTACCCCTGTGGGTACGGAAAGTGTGATCTCCGTAATAGTACGAATTTTCAACTGCCACCGATGGTTCCTCGATGAAGTCGTGCTCATCCAACATGCTCATCCAGTCTCGTCATCGCTCCGTTACGAACCTTATCGGCCATATTTTGCTCTGATGCGAAGATCTTTATGGTTAGTTTTCGTGTAAAAGCTGGTTTCTCCTCGTATCAGATCAGTGAGAGCAGTCAGGCAATTGTGCATTACGGCTGGATGGTCCTTGTACCTTGCTACGCTAAATCATTTTTTCTCAATTTCTTACGCGTGGGTTGCTGTTGCCTCTCGGCTGACACCCACCCTACACTAGCCTTCTCAATTTTCCTATAAAAAGCATTGCGTAAAAAATCCAACTGGCATTCCATTACGTACCGCGCGGATCTCGTACCCTTATGGGAACACAGGTCGCAGGGAAATTCCTCTGGTATTCCCTTTTTTTAATGTGTATGTTGCATACACTGGACTTATGAATGTCATTGACACCCCTCTGCATGATGTAAAGCTGGTGCAACAGAAGCGCTTTGGCGATGATCGCGGATGGTTCGCGGAGGTTTTCAATCAGGAAGCCTTTGGTGCCGCTGGACTGCCAGACCGTTTCAGCCAGGACAACCAGTCGTTCTCAACCAGAGGTGTCCTGCGCGGCCTGCATTATCAGTTAGGACGCCCCCAGGGCAAGCTGGTGCGCGTGCTTTCGGGCTCCATCTGGGATGTGGCGGTCGATCTCCGGGCGGATTCTCCGGACTTCGGGAAATGGGCAGGATTTACGCTTCAGGCACCCTCAGCGGAACAGCCAGTGGAATCCCTCTGGATCCCCGAGGGCTTCGCTCATGGCTTTCTGGTGCTGTCAGAGACGGCCGAGGTGCTCTACAAAACGACTGACCTCTACCATCCCGCAGGCGAACGCTCCATCCTGTGGAACGATCCGCAACTTGGGATCGCATGGCCCCTGGACGGGATGACCCCCTCTATCAGCGCGAAAGATGCCCAAGGCAAGCTGCTTGCTGAGGCTGAACTGCCGCCAGTCGGCTAGACTGGCGTTGTTTCGTGCTGGATGAGCCAGTGCTCGACCTCGGACAGGGTGGCAGCTGCAGTGAACTCTCCGTGGCAGCCAGCTTCCGGGGTTGACCCCAGCAGGAAGGCCTGCCGGAGACCGGCTTTGTTCGCGGCGGCGATGTCTGTACAGCGATCCCCAACGAGGACGCTCTGCGAGAGTGCAATATCGAACTCGCGGGCTGCCTGGAGCAACATTCCAGAGTCGGGCTTGCGGTTTTCGTGCTCGCGGCGATAGTCCCCGATGCCGTGTACCGGATGGTATGGGCAGAAGTAGACGGCATCTAAACAGATACCTTCGCGCTGGAACTCACCGCGCATCCAGTCCATAAGGCTCAAAAACTCGGCCTCGGTATAGTATCCCCGGCCGATGCCCGACTGATTGGTGATGACTACCAATTTGTAGCCGAGGCCTTGCGCTGTGCGGCAAAGAGAAAAGATTCCGGGAACAAAGAGGACGTCTGCAGATTGGCTGAGAAAGCCGGTGTCCTCGTTGATGACACCATCGCGATCGAGAAACAAGCCCCGAGTGGGCAGTTGCGGCATAGAGACCTCAGCAAACAGTTTAGTCTGAAGAGTCGTCGAGCTCGTTGGTGACACGCCTCAGGGATTGTTGCCAGTCGGGCATACGCCAGTGGAACGTGCTCTCCAGCTTAGTGCAATCGAGGCGCGAGTTGGCTGGACGTCTGGCCGGCGTGGGGTACTCTGACGTAGCGATTCCCTCAAGCGTTGCGAGAGGAACCGCCGAGTCCTGGCGCCGCATCTGCTCGATGGCCTCGGCAGCGAAGCCATACCATGTGGTTTCGCCAGCCCCGACAGCGTGATAGACACCGCCCACAGCCTTGACTGTCTCCGCAAGCGACTGAGATCGTCGGGTTGCCATGTCTTCGCACTGGGCCATGACAGCGGCGGTCATCTCGGCCAGATCGCGGCTCCATGTTGGAGCGCCGTACTGATCGGCAACGATGCGAAGGCTTTCGCGTTCGCGGGCGAGCTTGCGGATCGTCAGGAGAAAATTCTTCCCCGTTGCCCCGTAGACCCAACTTGTGCGGAAGATGAGATGAACGGCTCCGCTGGCGGCGAGTGCCTGTTCGCCGGCGAGCTTGCTTGCTCCGTAGACGCTGGTTGGATCAGTGGCATCCGTTTCGACGTAAGGCTTCGTCCCAAGGCCGGCGTACACATAATCCGTGGAGAAGTGGATGACGGCAGCGCCGATCTTTTGCGCCTCTTCGCCAATAGCGGCGACAGTTTTTTCATTCACAGCATACGCGAGATCTGGCTCACTCTCAGCCTTGTCGACGGCGGTGTACGCGCCTGGGTTCACGATCCATCGTGGACGATGGGCGTGAATCCACTCACGCACCAGTTCCGGTTGCGCAAGGTCCAGCTCCGCCCGAGACGGAGCAAGGATTTCGCCGAAATCTGCGAGCGTTCGCAGGAGTTCGCCGCCTACCTGGCCGCTGGCCCCCGTCAACAAGACAGAGCCTTTCGAAGCGATCCTCTCTTCGCCCATTGGCTAATACACCTTGTCTTCAAGCATCCGCAAAAGATACTGGCCGTATGTGCTCTTGGCGATGCGACTAGCAAGAATGGTGAGTTGGGCCTCGTCGATGTAGCCGAGACGATAAGCAATCTCCTCGGGACAGGCGACCTTAAGGCCCTGGCGGCGCTCAATGGTGGAGATGAAGGTGGCAGCCTCAAGTAGAGAATCGTGCGTGCCGGTATCGAGCCAGGCGATGCCCCGGCCGAGCACCTGAGTGCGAAGCTCCCCCCGCTCGAGATACCACCGATTCACATCGGTAATTTCGAGCTCCCCCCGAGGCGAGGGCTTGAGACCCTCGGCGACACTGAGCACCTGTTCGTCATAGAAATAGATGCCCGTCACGGCGTACCGCGATTTGGGCTTTTCCGGCTTCTCTTCGAGAGATATGGCGCGGCCCTGCGCGTCGAACTCCACGACGCCATAGCGCTCCGGATCATGCACAGGATAGGCGAAGACGGTAGCGCCGTCCGGATGGGACGCAGCGTCGCGCAGGGTAGCTGCGAAATCGTGGCCATAAAAGATGTTGTCCCCGAGGACGAGACAACAACCTTCGCCGGCCAGGAATTCTTTCCCAATCAGAAAGGCCTGGGCCAGCCCGTCAGGAGACGGTTGTACGGCATAGGTAAGCGAAAGACCCCATTGCTCGCCCGTGCCCAGAAGCTGACGGAAGCGTGGAGTGTCCTCGGGTGTGGAGATGATGAGAATGTCGCGAATACCCGCGAGCATGAGGGCCGAGAGCGGGTAGTAGACCATCGGCTTGTCGTAGACAGGCAGGAGCTGCTTCGAGACAACCTGCGTGACTGGATGAAGCCGCGTGCCCGAGCCTCCGGCGAGAAGTATTCCCTTCACTTCGATCCTCCTGCGACTGCGGTGCGATCGCCATAGTTCGATGTAACCCACTGTTGATAGGCGCCAGTGGTGACGTGCTCGACCCACTCCGCGTTATCGAGATACCACTGAACAGTCGTGCGGAGGCCAGTCTCAAAGGTCTCCTGTGGCATCCAGTTGAACTCGCGCTGGATCTTGCGGGCGTCGATGGCATACCGGCGGTCGTGGCCGGGACGATCCTTGACGTAGATGATGAGCTGGGCGTGGGGGCGGTGCGCGGAATTCGGCGCTAGCTCATCGAGCAAGGCGCAGAGGGTATTCACGACGTCGATGTTGGCTCGCTGATTGTTGCCGCCGATGTTGTAGCACTCGCCAAGAGTTCCCTTTTCGAGAACGGTCATGATAGCGCGGCAGTGGTCCCGGACAAAGAGCCAGTCGCGTACCTGCTGGCCGTCGCCGTAGATCGGCAACGGCTTGCCCGCGAGCGCGTTCGAGAGGATGAGCGGGATGAGCTTCTCGGGAAACTGGAAGGGGCCGTAGTTATTCGAGCAGTTGGTGATGAGCGTGGGCAGACCGTAGGTGTGGTGCCAGGCGCGGACGAGGTGGTCGGACGACGCCTTGGAGGCTGCGTAGGGGCTGTTGGGCGTGTAGGGCGTCTCTTCGTGGAAGGCGGGGTCGTTCGGGCCCAGGGTGCCATAGACCTCGTCGGTCGAGACGTGGAGGAAACGAAAGCGCGCTTTATCTTCATCGGAGAGCGACGCGTAATAGACACGGGCGGCTTGGAGCAGGGTGAAGGTGCCATCGATATTGGTGCGGAGGAAGGCCTCGGGGCCGAGGATCGAGCGATCAACATGGCTTTCGGCGGCAAAATGAATAATGGCGTGTGGTTTGTGCTCGGTCAGCAAGCGAGCGACGAGCGCAGCATCGCAGATATCTCCCTGCACGAAGGTATAGTCAGGATCGGTTTCGATCGACGCGAGATTTTCCGGGTTGCCGGCGTAGGTTAGCTTATCGAGATTGACCAGCCGGCCGTGGCCGTGCGCTAACCACTCGAGCACGAAATTTGATCCGATGAATCCCGCACCACCCGTTACTAGAACGCCATCCATCATCTATCCCTCTTTGGACCAATTCGTACCGCTTCTGCATCAGCTTGGAAACTTTTGCCTGCCTGGGAGGGCATTCATTTCGTAATCCTCGCACAAGTTTATTGCGCCAAGTCTCGCGCACCAAACCAAAGTTTGATCTATTTCGAACTGACCGTACTTTCAGTTGGCTGACTACGTGCGTTGAGGATACCGGCAGCAACCCCCAACACCTGGGCGCATGCACGGGCGGCAAGCAGCACAGGTGAAAGCAAGCCAACGAGTGGATCTTTTGCGGCAGCCCGCAACGCGAATGGCAGGGTGCTGAGTAGAAAAGCTCCAAGGACAAAGGCCGAAATGGGAATGGCAGGGCGCACGATCAGATCGATGGCAACGGAAAGAAACAACGCCGGTGCAAACAGAAGCTGGAGCTTCATGATCTGCGGCGTGTGGCTATCCTTCACCCCCTTCGCTGGATTTTTACGCACTGCAAGCACGCGCCAGAAGGCAAACTTGTACTTCTTCTTCAGGTAGCGCCAAAAACTATCCGGATGAGTATGGTAGACGATTGCAGCAGGAACGAACTTCATCAGCCAACCACGGGCTGACATGCGATAGGAGAGCTCGATGTCCTCCGCACAGGCGACCGGAAAGGAAGAGTCGTATCCGCCCATCTCAAGGAAGCGGTCGCGGAGGAAGGCGGCCGAATAGGTGTCGATAAAGTCGATGCTGGTGAGCCCAGCCATCATGTGATATTTATCTTCGTATTCGATCTGTACAAAACGTGCCGCAAGATTCTTTTGAAGGGTGCGGTAGACACCCTTTGCACCAACAACTTCAGGGTTACGAAACGGCTCGAGCATGGCCCCAATCCAATCCGGCATGGGCACACAGTCGTCATCGGTGAAGAGAAGGATCTTACCCGTGGCTTCCTGCGCGCCCCGGTTGCGAGCAGTAGCAGGGCCGGCATTCAGCTGGGTAATAAATCGTACGGATGGATACTGTTGAAGTACCTCTACCGTGTTATCGGTAGAACCGTCGTTGACAACCAGTATTTCGGAGTTGCGTCCCGCAGCCTGCTGCAACAACGCGTCCAGGCACTTGCCAATGCGGGCGGCGCCATTGAACGTCGGAATGATGATCGAAATGGACACATCTTCGATCGACACTCCGCCGCCTGCCTCCAGCAATGCATCCTGCCTCAAGTCAACCATCTGATCTGCTTACGCAGTCGCACCCTGGGGCTTGGTAGGAGTTTCGGTCTTGTTGTGGTCGCTGCCGCGCAGGAGATACTTGGATAACGTGACGAAGCCCTTGACATTGCGCTGCAGCTCGCGGCGATCCATGATCGACTGCTTCAGTTTATACGCAAGATAGGACGGAGCGAGATAGAAACTGCGCCGCGCACGGTCGCAGAAGCTGACCAGCTGCTCGTGCGTAATGTTCGGAAGGGTCACGACGCTGTTATGCAGACCGTCTTTGGTCAACCAAGCACTCCAGTCCTCGATCTGAATGTAGTCGCGCTTCTTGGCTTCTTGATAAGCCACAGTGCCCGGGTAGACCATTATGGGGAAGAACTGTGCCGTGTCAGGCCGAAGGGCCTTTGCGAAGGAGAGAGTCTTCTCCATGCTGGCCGGGGTCTCGTTCAGGTTGCCGACCATAAAGCAGCCGTGCACCATGATGCCCGCAGTCTGACAGCGGCGAACGAACTTGTGAGCCTCTTCGTGATACTTGGCATCTCGGCGGTCATCGTTGTTCTTCTTCATGCCGTTGATGACATCGACGTCACCGCTTTCGAAGCCGACGCAAAAGAGACGCGCGCCAGCTTTGTGCAGCGTGGAGAGAAGTTCCTCTTCGGCACCGATATCGGCGCGGCAATTTGCGTCGAACGGCAGCTTGTTGCCTCGCTTAATCAACTCTTTGGCCAGCTCGAGCGTGCGTGGACGGCTCACGATAAAGGTATCGTCCTCGAGCATGACGGTCTTGATCTCGGGCATCTCACGAGCGACGTAATCAAACTCGTCAGCTACGTTCGCGACCGAACGATAGCGCATGGTGTGTCCGCTGAAGGTCTGTGGGTAAACACAGAACGAGCAGTGATACGGGCACCCGCGGCTCGTATCGAAGACGACCAGGGGCCAAAGGGAGTGACCATAGAAGTAATCCGGGGTATGCAGAAAACGCTTGTAGACCTCAGAGACGAAAGGGAGTTCGTCAAGGTTCTTGATAGCTTCGCGCTGCTGGTTGCTGACGATCTCTCCAGTACCAGGACGACGCCAGACCAATCCGTCGACGGTAGAAAGATCGGCACCACAATCCTTTGCTTCGAGCCAGTCCCGCACCGTATATTCGTACTCGCGCACGGCAACCGCCTCCAGAGATGGCGACATTGCGAGGGTTTCCTTGGGCAGCGACGAAACGTGGCGGCCGACCATCAAAACATGCAAGGAGGGGTTGGCAGCAACCATCGCCTCAACCACGCTGACATCGTTGATAATGCTGGGTGTGGAGGTGTCGCAAATCACCGCTTCGATATTTTTGGCCGCAATACGATCAATCACCGCCTGCACAGAAAATCCGCCCGCAGGAGCGTCAACCAGATCCACTTCATGCCCATTTTTGATCGCGACACCAGCCGCGGTGGCAAGCCACTTGGGATAGTAAAGCGTTCCGCTCTTCGTAACGGCAGGACTACGCTGTTCCCGTGAAAAACGGGGATGAAACGGCGGATTCAAAAATAGTACACGCATTCGTAAAACCTCCAGCTTTGTTATTAGACCACATCTACCTGGAAGACCCCAGGCGAATAACTCGGGTGCGAACGTATCACCATAGTTATTTTTCGGCGAGAAAATGCCTTCCGATAGCCCTATTGAGATCTAAGTCAAAGCAATGAGAGCGCTATCACCTGGCAACGATGGAGACGGATCAGGAAATACGATCCGCCAAGGGCTGGAGATTCCCTGCGAGCGCTCGCTAAGCAGTCGGTCCAGTTCGCGCAGTACAAGTTCAGGTGTTACCTGATGCATACACCCGTTAAACTGGCAGGGCGCGAAATTGCGACCGTCGTAACAAGGCCGACACGCAAATCCCTGCCCCCCCCATATACCGACGGCATATGGCCTGCGAGGGACACGGGTAGCAGGGTCGGTAGGCCCAAAAATACCGATAAGGCACGCTGTACTCAAGCCAGCCACATGTAATGGACCGGTGTCGTGCGAAATAACTGCGTCACATGCATCGCACGCGCTGATAACTTGCGGAAGCGACAGCGTTCCGAGGCAGTCCGTCACCGTCAATCGCTGAAAATATGGCCGCACCCATGCATCCTCAGCTGCGCCCAAAAGAACAACTTCCCATCCACGACCAACCAACTGCTGCGCCAAAGCCACATAGCTCTCTACAGGCCACCGGCGCAGGACTTGCTCAGGCAAATTATCTAGGACTTGCTCCCGAATGAGATGGTTAACACCACCAGGAACGATGGCAATGCGTCGCGGCGAACTTCTGATAGGCAAGAGGAACGGCGGCAGACGGTCCGGACGAATCGGTGAAGTGCTCTGATCCCGGCAATCATCTGTTATCTGTAGAAGAATGCGATGGTATTCATCTGTATGATGACGTCCGGCGACTAAAGCCGTTTTCCTTGAATCGAGAGACAGCATCAGCTTTTTCCGAGCTCTAACCGGTA
Organism: Granulicella sp.; assembly: GCA_039922815.1. Taxonomy (GTDB): domain Bacteria; phylum Acidobacteriota; class Terriglobia; order Terriglobales; family Acidobacteriaceae; genus Edaphobacter. The sequence goes on along the minus strand of JBDTDX010000033.1, from coordinate 7,370 downwards.
ACGTCAAAAGACGATAGCGGCGATCATAGTACAAGGTCGCGCAAAGGTCATAGCTTTCGAAGCCGACTCTGCTCCACAATCGACCAATACTTATGAGCCGCTCGAAGAATCCTCCAAAAAGGATCTTCTTGTCCTCCACTGGTATCACTACAATCCATGAATAACATTCCAGAAGCGGCCGAACAGCTCCACCACACACCCAAGAGATATGGAACCCCCTCTTGTGAAGTCCATACGCCGCTGGAATCGCCATGATGACGTCTCCAATCTGGCCGAGCTTCACGACGAGGGCGCTCTTCCGTGCCTTTGTAGTAATTTCCTGATTCAAATTGAATCCAGTTCGTTCCGAAACTGTTTCGCCGCTACGAAATTTGCGCAGACCAAAACGCCTACTCTTTCAGCTCAGCCTGCGTTGCCCAAATACGTGATCTTCAAATCCCAGAATATACCAAAGACCTTTGCAGGAAAGCCGACCAGTGACCACTCTTCTTAGAAGGGCCCAAGGAAGTATCAATGCGCCAATAATTGATCTAGTCAAATGTTCCGTCCGCCCTGCATGGAGGACTTTCACCCCATTTCCGAGCAGGATGTTTGAGACTTCTCTAACGTCTGGGACATAGACATGGGTGGGATCGTCGCAAAATTGCAATGATCCTTCCGCGGACGGCAGAGACAAGCTACGCAAGGAAGGAAACGCGATCCAGATATATCCTCCCGGCTTGAGCTTCGAGCAAATCATCGTCAGAATAGGCGCTGGCATTGGCATGTGCTCGATCACGTGATGGAGAATGACAAAATCGTAGCTGCTGTCCGGAATCTCCGAGTATCCAGAACCGTCCGTGCCGAGAATATAGAAATCATCCATTGCTGCGATGTCTTCATCATTGTTGTTGTATTTTTGAATGTCCGCCCCAGAGTAATGGGAGCCTGGAAACCAGTGCTTCGTTGTGCTCGGGGAGTTGTTACCACAACCAATGTCAAGGATCCGTGGGGTTCCTGCAGAAAGTCTGCGCCGAGCATATAAAAACTTTGTGGGACAGACGTGCATGGCGATTCGCACTGGCTATACTCGCTCTCGATGACTTGCTGTTTCTCAGACTTGAAAACAGTATGAGTCTACTATAGTTGGGCGTTGGCATTTGCATTCACCTCGAACTGCACAGATCAACAAAGCGTATTAAGGCACTTTCTTATTCGCGCTTCGAGCTGTCAATATGAAATGAGTCGCCCCTCATCTACATGCAAGAATCATCGTAGGATAACTTATCCGGCTGCTTGGAATTCCAACGGCAATAGTCGCCAATAGAAGGAAAAATTTCATGTCACTTATATCCCGTATTGCACTTAAGTGCATTTCCAAGGCACGGCATGCTCGCCTTTCCACGAATACCAAGACGAGCCACAGTATCGTCATTCCGCAGGCGACCTACTCGCCTTGGATCGACGATCACGAGTTTTCTGCCGCTTTTGAAAGAATCAGACCAAACACCTTGGTCGATATTTACCGGGCCTACGAGCTGTGGAGTCTTGTACGTGAAACCTCCCATCTTGACGGCGATGTCCTTGAGGTGGGTGTATGGCGGGGGGGTACTGGATGCTTGATGGCAGAACGCGTTAGGCTTTTGAAACCTGCTGTAACGGTTTTCTTATGCGACACCTTCAAAGGAGTCGTTAAAGCAAGCGACCATGATTCTCATTACCAGGGAGGTGAGCATGCCAACACCTCGATGAACATCGTGCGGCGATTGGCAATCAGTATGGGATTAAACAACATAGAACTACTTGAAGGTATTTTCCCAGACGAAACAGGCCATCAAGTCGAGAGCCGGCGGTTCTCGTTGTGCCACATCGATGTCGATGTCTACGAGTCAGCAAAACATGTGACCGATTGGGTTTGGCCGAAGCTCGTGGTTGGAGGAGTTATCGTGTATGACGACTATGGTTTCTCCTCCTGCGAGGGCGTTACCAATCTGGTAAACGAGCGTGTTCCAGATTGCGGAGCACTAACGTTGCACAACCTGAATGGTCATGCAATTGTGGTCAAGCTTCGATAGTCAGGACACTCTAAAGAGTTCATCCAAACACCTTGGATAGTTTGGCGAATCTCAGCATAAGTAGAGCCCTACATGCCGAAGTTGAAAAGACGATTCGGAGCTAAAGTAGACCCACTATTCTTTTGCAGTGAAATGTATTTATTGACTAATTGACCGCTGTCAGCTTGTCACATTGTTTTTTGTGAATCGCTAATCTGCTCGGCGCTGAATTGGATCGCAAGTAATATGGGGATCCAAAATAAAGGAATAGTCACATCCGCGATGCCAAGACACATATTTAGAAGCATCGCGAAACCTGCCCACCCAAACCATGCATATCTTTCCGGAAGATGAACGAACAATTTGCAATAGAACATCAGAAACGCCAAAGTGCCAGCAATTCCCACATTGCTAACGAGAGTACTGAGGAGGCTAGAGGAACGATTGCTGCCTAGTCCGACACCCATCCCATGTGTCTGAATTAATAACTGCAAAGAATAGAGATCGGAGGCGGTCCGATTGATAAAAGATCCCGAGTCTCCTTTCGAAATTGTGAGTGTGGTTAGAAGTTCTCGATAGCCAGAAAAGACCGCCAAACTAAGTACTACAGGAATGATGAGAAGCGTCGCAATCCATGCGATTCGTTTTGCCTGTCGAACCTTAACGTAATACGGAAATCTGAAAGGGGAATAACGGAGCAGGAGTGCGCCGGGCACGAGACAAATCGTAAGAAGAGAACTGCTTGACGCCACTAAACCGCTCGCGATCAGTGAGGCGATGACTCTGAAAGCTTTCCCTTTACCAGCAAGATATTCGGCGAGAAATCCTATGCAGTACACGACGAGAAACACTCCTGCAAGTGACGGTTCGGCAAATGTGCCTGGATTTCTTGTTCCATTGATCTCACCTGAAAGCTGCCAGAGCGAATAGCCGGGATTATTAAGCACTAGAAATAATGGGAATGTGATGCCCACAAGTTGACAGAAGGACTCGGCAACGAGGAATGCAGCTTCAATGTAAAAAGCCCACAAAAATGCCAAGCGGGTTTTCTTGCCGGAAAATTTAATGGCAAGAATAGAAAAAGCGGTCACGATATGCAATAAAAGATAGCTGGCTTGAACTACATTGTTCAGACTAAACGAGAGCGGAGGCCGATTGAACAGGCCGTCATCAATACCTATTTTGGGGTCATATATTGGCGTCCCAGCAAATATATATGGGAACACAAACGCTGAAACTAGTGAGATAGCTCCAAAAGCTAGCAGCCATTTGCCTTGCGAAACTACTGGGATTGAACGCGTTCCAGAAAAGCGATTAATTAGGCCTCTCGCAATGATGAACGCGGCCACGACATAATATGGTTGAATGCCGCGTTCCGCGATGTTGATCGCCGATGCTGCTTCAAAAACACCAGATATGATTAATAAACCAAGTAAACCGTCTTCCTCATAAAGGAAGCAGTAGAAAGCACAGCAAAAAAAAATAATACCGATGATTGTTGGCATTTTAGGGAAGTCTACTAAAAACCGGTCGCGCGAAGTTCAAGAAAACGGTTTCTCATCGCTGAATGCCGGAGCTTCGCAGATCATTTTGGAGCATGCAAAATGCTTCGTTGATCGCGAGTTGCTTCATTTTGAAGGTAGCTAGATTGTCCTTTAAGGAAAGCAGCTTGACCAAATAATATAACCGGTGTGTAAGTATCCAGAACCTTCCTTTAATCCGCCCAAAATGTTTCAGCGCAAAAAAAGCGTGGTTTCGCGCTCCATGCATAATGGAGAAGGGAGAATCCCCTCCCCCCGTGCTATGACCGATCTTGTGAAATAGCTTAGAATCAGCAAGATAGAAAAGCTTGGAATCAGCTTTCAAAGCTCGGTACATGAAATCTGTATCGTCGACATAAGCGAAATAGCGGGCATCCATGAGCCCGATTTTCTCGAAAAGTTCGACACGAATGAGCACACAACATGTTGGCGCGTAAGTGATCTTCCGAGTTTCATCGAACTGGCCTCGATCAATCTCGTCCTTACCGTAATGAAGAGAACGATATCCAAATCTTGGTTGAAAAAACCCTCCAGCAGCCCAAATTCTTTCTCGCTCTTCGAAATAGAGCATTTTCGGGCAGACCATATCGCACTGGTAGGTTTCAAGACCTGTGACAAGCTCCTCGAGCAGTGTTTCACCGAACTCTACGTCATTATTGACCAGAAGCACTCGTGAGCAGCCCGCCTCCAATGCGCTGCGGATTCCCTGGTTGTTACCCTCGGCAACTCCCCGATTGTCTCGATTTTCAAAGACGATAACTCTGCTATCGTGACACCCCCGGAGGAGTTCGATAGTTTTGTCGTGAGAGGCATTGTCGATTACGAAAAGAAGAAAGTTGGTGTGAGTCTGAGCGAACAGGCAATGCAAAAAATCCGGCAGCACTTCTGCGCCGTTGTAGGTAACGGTGACAATGCCAACGAGCGCATTAGTCATGCAACAAGCCTCGTTCTCTCATCTCTGAAAGAGACCGTTCATAGGTACGCTGATGCATGTCCTGCGTAGTTGCCCAATCAAGAAATTTCTTAAGTCCCACAGCGAACTCATAAGTAGGAGTAAAATCAAGCACCTGCCGCAAGCAAGTAGTCTCGGCGCAAGCATGGCGAATATCGCCTTCGCGGAAGGATCCAGGCTTCGAAATGCACGACTCGCTCTGGAAGTAGTTTACGACTCCATCAACCACTTGCGACACCGATACGGGAATCCCCGTGCCGACATTCAGGGCAATTGCTCCTTGGAAGGAAAACTCGATTGAGCGACAAGTCGCCTCTACTACATCGGCAATGTATACGAAGTCGCGACTCTCCCTCCCATCCTCAAAAATATAAATGGGTTCATTTGCTCTAGCCAAAGTGGAAAAGATAGCGAGAATGCCAGTGTATGGATTCTTTAGTGACTGCCCCGGACCATAGACATTCTGATAGCGCAACGCCATCGACGGAATGTTCATGGTCTGCCCGAAAAGAAGCGTCATCTGCTCCTGCACTTGCTTGGTAAGTCCGTAGAATGATACTGGTTGAAACGGTGCGCTCTCCAGCGTGGGAACGGGGCTGCAAGCACCTTTGCAGATTGGACACAATGGATCATAAGAGCCATTCCTTTTATCGAGGCTTGAACGCGGACATGGATATACCAGTCCATGCTCCAAGCAACTATATGCACCTTCGCCATAGATGGCGCGCGAAGAGGCGACAACAATACGTTCTACTCCATGATTTTGGCTTCTGGCAAGCAGGTCATAGAGCAGCGACGTTCCCGCCAGGTTTACCTGCTCATACTTGGTGATCTCGTACATGGATTGACCAGTGCCGGTCTCAGCGGCAAGATTGACTATAGCCTGATGCCCAGGCAGGGTACGCGCCCACATATCTGCATCGCGGACATCTCCGCGCATTAGTCGCACGGTGTCTCTTAGATCTTCCGGCAAATCCATGTTGCTGCCATGAATTTGAGGGTTGAAATTGTCCAACACCGTAACGGAATGCCCTCGTAGTAGAAGTGCTCGAGAAAGATGTGTCCCGATGAAGCCCGCTCCGCCTGTGATCAGTACATTCAAATTGCTTAGGTCCCTTACCTCTGGGGATTCCGAAAGATGACTCTATAGATTGAAAGACTTGTCACGGCATGTCGGCTAGTACACGCTAGCGTCAGATCCTGACACTTTCCTCGTTCATGAAATCACAGTGTAACCCAAATGCCCTTACCTCAACGCGTGAACGAATCTGACGAGTGTTTGAGGAACCGGTTCCCCAGAGCAGCCGTCGCGACCAAGCAGATCCCAAGAGTCATCCAATAAGCAGCAGGCCTCAGATACCCTTGGATCAGCCATAGCGTTGCCAGCGGCAAGCACGGAATCGAACCAGGCAGCACGGCATTGAATAGGAAATCTCCGAAGGCAATGCGGATGCCATCAATCGAGGGCATTATTCGCACCAAGACCCACATCATCCCGAAGACCGCGCCTAGCAGGGTACCCCATGCTACTCCAATCGGGCCAAGGAGCTCTATTCCGATGATACTAGCGATGAGGTTCACTAGCGCTTCGCAAATTGCCGGTCCTATTGCACGATAGTGCTCGCCAATACTGACAAGCATTACCGAATAAGGCGCGCCTAGCAAGCGAAGCGTTTGCGCAAAAGCCAAAACTTTCAGAATTGGCAGTGCATTATTGGCATAAGCCAGGCCTACCCACGACCGCAGCAATGGCCCACCCCACAAAAAGATGACCGCGGTCAAGCAAAGATTGGCAAATAGGTTCATGCGCGTGGCAGTAAATATTATCTGCTTAATATGTCCGCTTTCTTTGCGAGCATGCAGCACCGCCACGGGTGTCATGAGTGCGCTAAGGGCTGCGTTGCTCAACCCTGCAAAAAACGTAATGAGCATGGATGCAATGGAATAGAAGCCAACTGCGATGAACTGAAAATGGCCGACAATTGTTATGTCTAAGCCGCTAACAATCAGCATGGTGAAAGACCAGATTGCTAATCCGGTACAAAACCGCAGAAGCTCTGCTCCAACACCTCTGCTGACATGTCGCAGTCGAGCTCGGCCCGTGGCCATTAGTTCATGCACGCATATCATTTGCATGAAGCCGCCAAGCAGATTTGGAACACTAAAGCAGATTGCCAGTACAGCGAGGGATTGGGTGTAATGACATGCGATGATAACCGCAAAGGCTCCAACGAGGCGGCTCCCGCCAATAGCCATTGCAGGAATTTCGTTACGATGCATTCCAATTAGCGCTCCAGTGTAAGTTGAGAGCGGGAGGAGCAGACATGCGCCTAGAGAAAGCAGAAGAGCCCCGTACCTAAACTCCAGAAGCATGCTGAAGGGAATGCCTTCAAAGAGACGGGGAATTTGCCATATGATGAGCGAAATCACACTAAAGGCAATCAGAGCAGCCACGGAGAGCAAAACCAAAGCTGTGCTAATTAGCTTTGCCTGCCGTTCCTTCTGTTCGAGTTCAATTGCTTGAGCGACGAATCGCGCGATCGCTATCTGCAGACCAAAGTCGAGATAGCTAGCATAGGCTGCAATCTGTAAAATCAGCGACCAGGCGGCGAAGTGCTGCGTATCGAGAGAATGCACAAGAAAACGCGGCAGTAAAATAACCACTGCTGCTGTGGCTCCGCCTCGCACTAGATTCGCTAATCCGTTCTTGGTAGCGGTTAAGCCGAGACGCTTCATGGCAAGCACTGAGCGCAATTTATATATAGATCCATGACGATTTGAGATTCCCGGATCTGGCTAAAACAGGGGTAAGCTATTGGATTGACATGCAATCATCTAAATGAA
>JBDTDX010000032.1:0-6028 GCA_039922815.1 Granulicella sp. | reverse complement strand
TAGGCTCCCGGACGTATAGTGAACTATGGAACGCTCTCACGGCTGTAGTCCTGTTTCTCCTGTTGAGGCTGTCACAACGACACCCTCTGCCCCTGTCGTACGGTCCCTGGTGGATGCTCGGTTCGAGCATGATTCCTGCGGAGTCGGCTTTGTCGCTTCGGTGGCGGCAACCCCAACTCATAAAATTTTGCAGCAGGCGCTGACGGCGCTTTCGCGGCTGGCGCATCGCGGAGCGATTGCGGCGGACGGCAAGAGCAGCGATGGCGTTGGCGTGCTGACGGCGGTGCCGCGTGCGCTGCTGTTGGAGGCGACAGGACTGGAGCTTGGGCCGGAGCAGGAACTGGGCGTGGGGATGCTGTTTGTTCCCGAGGGCGAGACGCGGACGGAGCCGCTGCTGGAGCGGTGTTTGACCTCGTATGGGTTGAAGGCGGTGCTGTGGCGGGATGTGCCGATCCGGACGGAGACGCTGGGCGAAATTGCTCTGGAAACGATGCCGAAGATCCGGCAGGTACTGGTCCTCGATGCGAGCGTGGAGGGCGATGGCTCGCAGTTGATGGAGAAGCGGCTGTACCTTGCACGCAAGCGGTTTGAGCGGATGCATGAGCGCGGCGAGTTGACGGGGTATGTGTGCTCGCTTTCGACGCAGACGCTGGTGTACAAGGCGATGTGCGTGGGTGCTCTGCTGCCGGAGTTTTACCCGGATCTGGCTTCCGAAAAATATGTAACTCCGTTTGCACTTTTTCATCAGCGCTATGCGACCAACACGCTGCCGACGTGGCACAGGGCGCAGCCGGGACGGACGCTGGCGCATAACGGCGAGATCAACACTGTGTGGGGCAACCGGGCACGCATGGCGGCGCGGGAATCGACGCTGCCGGTGGAGTGCAAGCCGGTGCTGACGCTGGATGGGACGGATTCGAACAGCCTGGATGAGGCGATCGAGCTGCTTTCGCACAATGGACGGACGATCTCGGAGGCGGTGCGGATGCTGCTGCCGCCGGCGGCAGAGGGTCATACGTCGCTGTTTCTGCGGTACCACTCGGATTGCGCGGAGCCGTGGGATGGCCCGGCGGCGATTGCGTTTACGGATGGGCATGTGGTGGGAGCGATTCTCGACCGCAATGGCCTGCGGCCGTGCCGGTTCGCGATCACGAAGGACGGGTTGGTGGTGGCTGGTTCGGAGACCGGACTGGTCGATCTCGATCCGGAAGAGGTGACGCATAGCGGACGGCTTGGACCGGGACAGATGCTGGTCGTCGATCTGGATGAGCACAAGGTGCTTGAGGACGACGAGCTGTTCGCGCGGTTCGATGCGGACCCGGCCTATGCGCAGTTGCTGCGGGACATTCCTCTGCCCGCGCTACCGGTGACGGAGCCTGACAGCGCGCAGCTTGGGTTGCTGCACCGCGGGTTTGGCTACAACCGCGAAGACGTGAAGATGATCTTGCAGCCGATGGCCACGGTGGGTAAGGACCCTGTGTGGTCGATGGGCGACGATACGCCGCTGGCGTTTCTGGCGCGTTCGCCGCGACCGCTTTATGCGTACTTCCGGCAACGGTTCGCGCAGGTGACGAACCCGGCAATCGATCCTCTGCGCGAGGCTTGCGTGGTGTCGTTGCGGACGCGGCTTGGACCCTGGCCGCACCTGCTGGACAAGCATGCGCCGCTGCCGGGGCTGGCGCTGGATTCACCATTTGCGTCGCTGGGACAGATGGCGGCGCTGCGGAAGATGGAGTATGCGCATGCGTCGGAGCTGCGGATGCGGGAGATTTCGTGCGTGTTTCCGGCGGAGCAGACGCTGACGCAGGGACTGGACGCGCTGGCGGCACAGGCGATTGAAGAGGTGCGCAATCACGGAGCACGCATCCTGCTGCTGAGCGACCGCTCGGCATCGCCGGAGAAACTGCCGATCCCGATGGCGATGGCGACGGGTATCGTGCACCAGGCGCTGGTGGGTGCCGGGCTGCGGACGATGGCGGGGATCGCGGTTGAGGCGGGAGACTGCCGCGATATTCATCATGCGGCGGTGTTGATCGGCTATGGCGCGGGCATCGTGTGCCCGTGGCTGGCGCTCGAGACGGTGCGCAACATGGCGCCGGAGGAGATTGGCGCTGACGAGGCCGAGAAGCGAGTGCTGCATGCGCACGATGCGGGGCTGGCGAAGGTGATGTCGAAGATGGGGATTTCGGTGGTATATAGCTACCGGGGAGCGCACCTGTTCGACATTCTTGGACTGCACTCGAGCGTGGTGGAGCGGTGCTTTGTGGATACGCCTGCGCCGATTTCGGGCATTGGATTTGCGGAGATCGACCGGCAGCTGCGCGAGACGTGGCGGCCGAAGGCGGATGCCGTGGTGGGGGCAGACCTGCCGGATTATGGCTGGGTGCGCTTCCGCAAGGCGGACCTGGCGGAGCCGCATGGATGGAAGCCGGGTACGGTGAGAGCGCTGCAGTCGGTGGTGGGGAGTGCGCGGAATGTGCCTCTGCCCGCGGACCCGGCGAGCGCGTTCGCTATCTATTCGCAGAATGCACCAGCGACGGAGCCGGCGGTGCTGCGTGACCTGCTGGAGATTCGCCCGACGGGGGTGGAGGTTCCTCTGAGCGAGGTGGAGTCGGTGGAAAGCCTGTGCCGGCGGTTTGTATCGAGCGCGATGTCGCTCGGTTCGATCAGCCCGGAGGCGCACCAGACGATCACGATGGCGATGAATATTCTTGGCGGCCGATCCAATACGGGCGAGGGCGGCGAGGATCGCGATGTGTACAAGCTGCATCCGGTGAACAGCGAGAGCCATGATGGGCTGAGCGGTGCGGCGCAGGCACGGAATGCAACGGCTACGGCTCTGGCGGAGCCGCTGGTGCGAACAGCCGTGGTGAGCGAGTTGCTGCTGAACAACAAGATCAAGCAGGTGGCCTCGGGACGGTTCGGAGTGACGGCGGAGTACCTGGCGCACGCGGTCGAACTTGAGATCAAAGTGGCGCAGGGCGCGAAGCCAGGCGAGGGCGGACAATTGCCGGGGTATAAGGTGAGCGGACTGATTGCGCGGCTGCGGCATGCGCAGCCGGGGGTGTCGCTGATCTCGCCACCACCGCATCACGATATTTATTCGATCGAGGATCTGGCGCAGCTGATCTTCGATTTGAAGCGGGTGAATCCGCGGGCTACGGTCGGGGTGAAGCTGGTCTCCGGCTGCGGCGTGGGTACGGTTGCGGCGGGCGTGGCGAAGGCCTATGCGGACTTTATCGTGATCGCCGGAAACACGGGCGGGACGGGTGCGGCGGCGCTTTCGAGTATCAAGTACGCGGGCAATCCGTGGGAGCTTGGGCTGGCCGAGGCGCAGCAGGTGCTGATGGATAACGGGATGCGCGGCCGGGTTCGTCTGCGGACCGATGGCGGGCTGGCGACGGCTCGCGATGTGCTGGTGGCGGCGTTGCTGGGCGCGGACGAGTTTGCGTTCGGGACGGCGGTGCTGGTGTCGATCGGTTGCGATATGGCGCGGCAATGCCATTTGAATACGTGTCCGACGGGCATTGCGACGCAGAATCCGGAGTTGCGGAAGCGGTTCCGTGGCAAGCCGGAGCATGTGGTTCGATTCTTTGAGCAGCTTGGCGGTGACCTGCGACTTTTGCTGGCGCGGTATGGGCTGCGTTCGCTGGAAGAGGCGATTGGACGGACGGACCTGCTGGAGCAGGTGCGGTTCGAAGGCGGACTGGATCTTCAGCCGATGCTGGCGCGGATCGAGGGCGGGCCGACGCAGTGGCAAGGCGGACGCAATGATCGTCCGGAGCTGCACACGCTGCGGGATGAGCCGTGGGTCGAGCCAGCGCTGGAGGCGATTCATGCGGGCGTGCCGTACGTGGTGGATTCGCCGATTACGAACGCGGACCGTGCGATTGGCGCGCGGCTGGCGGGCGAGATCGCGGTGCTGCGGGCCCAGGACGACGTTGCGGTCGATGTGACCTTCAACCTGCATGGCGTTGCCGGGCAGAGCTTTGGGGCGTTCGCTGTAGAGGGCATGAAGCTGGTGCTGGACGGACAGGCGAACGACTTCGTGGGCAAGGGACTGTCGGGCGGCGAACTGGTGATCCGGGCATGCGGACTGGCGGCGAAGGATAGCGGCAAGCATGTGATTCTGGGCAATGTGGCGCTGTATGGGGCTACGTCGGGCTGTCTGTTTGCGGCGGGGCGCGCGGGCGAGCGGTTCGCGGTACGGAACTCGGGCGCGATCTCGGTCGTTGAGGGCGTGGGCGACCATGGCTGCGAGTACATGACGGGCGGCGTTGTTGTTGTGATGGGTCGCGCGGGGATGAACTTCGGCGCAGGCATGACCGGGGGGCTTGCGTGGGTGTATGACGCTGACGGCAGCTTTGTGAGCGGCAAGCGGTACCATCCGGAGTTTGTGGCCGTGGACGGGTTTGCCGAGGCGGATGCGGAGGCTCAGGAGGCACTGCGGGTGCTGATTGCTCGTCATGCAGAGGACTCGGCGAGCAGTTTGGCGAAGACGATGCTGGCGGACTGGCCGAAGTCGGCTGGGGCGTTTGTGCGGTTGACGCCGAAGCCACAGGTGTAATGGCTGTTTGGAATGTGTGATCCCACCCTTCGCAGAAGGCGCGAAGGATGGGGCACCCCGGTGTTTGTGCAGGTAAGGGCCTCTTGCAATGCGAGGGGCTCTTTTTTTGTGCGCGGAGGTTTAGACTGATTCTTCGCGTGTAGTCGCGCTTTGATTTGTTTTCTTCCGTTGGTGTTGACTTGCTGACTTGTGGAGATTTTTATGCCGCCTATACGTTGTGTCGAGCCTGCCCTTGCGAATGCTATCGATCTTTCCGTAGTGGATGTTCCTGCAGGCCAGGAACTGTTATTTCCTCACGTTGACACCTGTCTTGCGATGGCAATGCTGCTTGCGGATGGTCGCACTATCGGTGGACATGCATCCATGCAGGCGGCCGATCCGAACGCTCCGCTGGATCCTTATGGCAACGCCAAGCTGATGCTTGCTTCGATGAACATGCTGCGCGGCGCAACTGTCGTTACGAAGTTTGTACTGATTGGTGCGGGGCATTGGCTGGACGACTTCGTTAGGGGCAAGGACATTATTGCTAAGATGAGGGCCCGCGTGGTCTGTGTGAATAGTCTCTACGTCAACACAAACAGCTTCGGGCATGGAGCGGATGTGTTGATGGATTCGGCTAATTCCCAGGTCGTTGTCACACATGCGGATACGCAAGCACTCGCATTGACGAAACTCTATGCCCATATTGTGGGCATGGTGGATGAGGAGCCTTGAGCGGAGGCAGGAGCTGCGGCGAATGGGCGATTGGCAACGGTGACGCGGATTGATTAGAGTGGGCTGACTGGATTCTTCCGGGGTGAGGTCTGGTCTGAAGCAGACGGGGGCTAGAGCGGCGGGTGCGGATGGAGTTGCGGCTGGGGCTGCGCCGGGCAGTGCGACGGGGCGGGAGAAGTATCAGCGCATTCTGGATGCGGCGGTTGAGGTGATTGCGGAGCGGGGGTACTTCCATTCGCCGGTGAGCGCGATTGCGGCGCGGGCGGGGGTGGCGGATGGGACCGTCTATCTGTACTTCAAGAGCAAGGACGATGTGCTGCGGACGGCGATCGACGCGCACTTTGCCCGGTTTCATGCGCGGGTGGAGGAGCGGTTTCTGAGGGTGCAGGATCCTCGGGAGCAGTTGGAGTATCTGGCGGAGCTGCACCTGGAGAGTGGGTCGTTCGAGTGCGGGAACCGGAACATGGCGATCCTGCTGCAGACGGAGATGCGGCAGAGCGCGAAGTTTATTACGGAGTTTTCGCACCGGCACCTGGTGAAGTATATGGAGATGGTGCGGGAGGTGGTGCGGCGTGGGCAGGCGCAGGGGCTGTTTCGCAAAGACCTGTCGGATGGGCTGGTGGCGCATTGCCTGTTCGGGGCGATTGATGAGTTGTTGAGCGCGGCGGTGTTTACCGGGCGGGTCTATGATGCGAAGACAACGGCGGCGCAGGTGGTGGATGTGCTGCTGCATGGGGTTACGGCGGA
>JBDTDX010000031.1:0-10389 GCA_039922815.1 Granulicella sp. | reverse complement strand
CAGGAAGCCGACTTCATCGGCAACTATCTAGGACCCGCCATTGCAAAGGCTGGCCTCCACACCAAGATCATCAACTTCGACCACAACTGCGACAACCCCAGCTACTCCATCGACCTTTTGAAGAACGTAGCAGCCGCCAAGTACACCGACGGATCGGCCTACCATCTTTACCGCGGCGAGATCACGGCCATGACCACCACACATAACGCCTTCCCCAACAAAAACCTCTACTTCACCGAGCAGATGGTCATCTCGCGCAAGAACGACGTTGGCCTCCAACTCTCGAAGCCCGTAGCCCGCCTCATCATCGGCGCCCCTGAAAACTGGAGCCGCAACGTTCTCCTCTGGAACCTGGCAGCGGATCCGCAGAATGGCCCTCACACCGCTAGCGGCGGTTGCCCCATCTGCACCGGCGCCATCACTCTTGACGGGGACAAAGTCACCCGTAACATCGCGTTCTACACAGCAGCCCAGGCTTCGAAGTTCGTGCCCGCTGGCTCAGTCCGCATCGCATCCACAGGCCCGTCCGACGCCCTGCCCCACGTAGCCTTCCTGACACCCAGGAAGAAGCACGTCCTCATCGTCAGCAATATCACCGACAAAGAGAGCACCTTCGCCTTCGGCCCCAAAGGCAAATCCACTACAGCTACCCTCCCCGCCGGAGCCGTCGCCACCTACGTCTGGTAATCGCAACTATCTTCGTTACAAACCTCCGGAGTTCACGACATGTCCGCTATCCGTCTCGTCGTCCTGGTTGCGCTCGCAACTGCGTCCATCGTCCAGGCCCAATCCTTCTACCCCGTCCGCCTCGAAGACAAGGCCGCCGTCTACCTCACCGGAGCCAAAGCCGATGGCATCGCCGACGACACCGAAGTCCTCCAGAAGGCCATCGACAAGGTAGCCGACACCACCCATCAGGGCATCGTCTTCATTCCCTCAGGCCACTACCGCCTCACCCATACCCTCTTCGTCTGCCAAGCATCCGCCTGATCGGCTACGGACCCACGCGCCCCGTCTTCCAACTCGCCGCCAACACCCCCGGCTACCAGACCGGTCCGTCCTACATGGTCATGTTCGCCGGCGGCCGCACCAGAGGCCAACGCTCCGGCGATGCACGCCGGCCACCGCCGACCGCCTTCCCAGGCACTGTCCATCCGAGATATTCGAAGAGTCATAATCGCGACCGCCATCCGCTGCCCCATAGCCCGCAAAGTGCTTCACGCACGCCACAATGCTGTCCGGATTGCTCAGCAACGAACCTTGAAACCCACGCACCTGCGCCTCCGCCATCCTCGATCCAAGATAAGGATCCTCCCCAGCACCTTCCATGATCCGTCCCCACCGCGCGTCACGGGCAATATCTACCATTGGCGCAAACGTCCACCTGACCCCGGCCGCCGAAGCCTCCTTCGCCGCCATATGCTGCGCCGACATCGCCAACTCCGGCGAGAACGAAGCCGCCATCGCCAAGGGCACCGGATACACCGTCCTGAAGCCATGAATCACATCGAACCCGAACAGGATCGGAATATGTAACCGCGACTGATCGACCGCAACATGCTGTAGCGCATTGATCCGCACCGGATCGGTGACAAACAAAAACGAGCCACCTTACCGGCCCTCGCCATCTCCTCCGCTTCGGCCCGTCTTCGGTGTTCAGAGCGATCTGGCTCATCTGCCCGACCTTCTCTTCGAGCGTCATCTTCTTCATCAGTTCATCGACAAATCGCGTCTCTTTCGTGCTCCGAGCAGCCGTCTGCGCCATCATCGACTTTACGGGCGTGAACACCACAGGAATCAGCAGGCAAGCTGCGACGAACCGCATAAACCGCAGCAGGTTCTCGAACGCACAATCTATAAAAGACATTCCAGAGACGAAAAGCCCGCCATCCGTACGCTTTGCAGCCAACATCAGGATCGGAATGAGCAACCGTAGACAAACGATTCTTTCATTGTCCATTCCGCAGGTTGAAAACCGAAAGAAAACCTCTACTTCTTTCCTGAAAAGTTTCGTTGGCTCAACTCACCACCCTGCTTCAAATGATAAAAGCCATCCACCGCTACATGATGAAAGGTCTGAGAACCGCCGCCGGGCCAATCCACCACCATGGTCTCGATCTGCTTCGCCAATCCCAACCCGAAGTGCAAACGCAGATCGCTTTGCGACAGATAGCTCCCGCCAGACCGCACCTCCCCCATCTGCGTCACACCACCCGCCGTCACATGCACCCGCGCATTCAGAGCCAGTCGATTTCGCGGAGCACCCTCGAGGTCCACGCTGACCCAATGATGTTCGGGATCAGGCCGAGAAGATAGAATCTCCGGCTGCCCGACAAGGTTCTCGATCACCACATCCAGTGCCCCGCGGTTGAACAGATCCCCCACCGCAAGACCCCGGCTCACCTGCGGCACAGCCACCGTCCTGGTCTCCACGAACGTTCCATTATGTTGATTGCGAAATAGCACTGCCGGCTCCTTATAGTGAATCCCCAGCTTCGCATCCTCCACCTGCGGATACACATGACCATTGACCAGAATCAGATCCAGCCACCCCGAGTTATCCAGATCGAGAAACGCGTCCCCCCACCCCACATACGGCACCGTCGCCCGCGCCACCCCCGCGGAGTGCGACACATCCGTAAAGTTCATCGCACCTTCATTCCGATACAGCGTCATGTACTCATCGCTGAAGTGGCTGATCGCGACACTCATCCGCCCCTTGTTCTCGAAGTCCCCTACGGCGACACCCATGTTCGCCTGCTCCACGCCATCCTCGCTGTACGCGACGCCCGCATCCGCGCCAATCTCCTTAAACGTCCCATCGCCCTGATTGCGATACAGATAGTTCGACTCCCCATCGTTGGCCACAAACAGATCGATCTTCCCATCGTTATCGAAGTCGGACCACACCGCGCCTAGTCCAAAGTAGTGCTGCTTATCGTCCACCCCAGCATGCGCCGACACCTCGGTGAACGTTCCATCGCCGTTGTTCCGATACAGCGCGTCACCGGACCCCTTCAGCCCGCGCGGCCCACATTGCACCGCCACCTCGTGATATTGGCACGTCTTCGCCGACCCAAACTTAGGCAGGTCATCCAGATGAAAGTCCACATAATGCGGCACGAACAAATCCGGAAAACCATCCCCGTCATAGTCCCCAAACGCTACTCCAGTAGCCCACCCGGTATCCTTCGCGAGCCCCGCCTTCACGGTCACATCGGTAAACGTCCCATCGCCATTGTTTCGATACAGCACAACACCACCAAAGCAACTCACCAAAAGATCCTGACGCCCGCTGTTAGTCACATCCGCAACCGCAGCCCCCATCGCCCAGCACGGAGTCCCCACACCGGCCTTCTCCGTCACATCGGTAAACGTCCCGTCGTGGTTGTTTCGATACAGAGCTCCCCGTGCCTTCTTCCCTGCCAGGGCCATCGCCACACTCGGCGCATTCGTAAAGTAGATGTCGAGCCATCCATCACCGTCATAGTCGATCAGCGCCACTCCCCCACTCATTGACTCGACAATGTATCTCTGCTCCGGGCTCGACAGATGCTCAAACCGGATCCCAGTAGAAGCCGTTACATCCTCAAGCAGCGGTACAGACACAGCCGCCTTCTGTCCCTGTGCCACCATCGCAAGTAACAGAAACCCCACTCCCACCAGTCTCAATGCGCCGGCACCGCATCGTCCGCAGCGTTATGCGGAGCCTCAATCTTCATCGACGCATACACCTGCTGCAGACCTTCCTTCATGGTCTTGTACCGCTGATACTCCGCGAGCTCCCTCTTCGCATCCTCCGGTCTTTTCATCTTGCGATACAGCGCACTTAACCGAAAGTGAGCCAGCATATTCGCCGGATCACTTTTCAAAACAGCGAGCAGCAGAGGGAGCGCCTTGTCGTTCTCGTTCTGCTCGCTATAAACGCGAGCCAGCCCAAGTGCCGCATCCGCATTGCCCGGCTGCTCCTTCAGCGCACGCTCATAAAATCCCGTCGCACCCACCATATCCCCACGGTCCGCATAGAGATCCCCCAACCGCACCGCAGCTTGCACCTCATGCGGATTTTTCTCGAGCGCAGTCTTGTACTCTGCCTCCGCCTGCGCCCTCAGCTCGTTGCTGTCAGAGCCATGCAAAGCCTCCGCCAATTCAAAATGCACACCTGGCAAATTCGGGCTGGTCGCAATCGCCCTGCGAAAGCTGGCAATCGCACCAGGCAGATCCCTCACCCGCTCCAACTCATGCGCAATCGCCTGCTGCATCTGCCCCGACTTCGGGGCCGCGAGCGAAAGACTCAGCAAAGCCTCCCCCGCCAGATCACTATGAATCCTATAGGCCGCGTACAAAATCTCAGGGTCCGTCGGAGCCGACTCCTGCAACACGCTGATCGTAGTGGCAGCCCCCGGAAGATCCCGCAGCGCCGTCTCAATCTCCACCAGCGTAAGCCCTGTCTCCTTGCGAAACTTCGCATCCGAAATCCCCGGCAAAGCCGCCGCGAGATCAACCCGCGCCGCCTCCAACTGCGCCAACTGATACTCACAAAGTCCAAGCAGCCCCTGTATCTTTGCGATCCCAGGACTCAGCGAAACAGCTTTCCTCAAAGGCCCTACAGCCTCCGCATAGCGCCCTTGAAAGTAGAGCAGCACCCCAAGATTTGCCTGCGCATCCACATTGTCCGGTTCCGCCGCAACCAGCGCCGCAAACTCCGGAATCGCCTTCTCCGGCTGCTTTGCCTTCAGATACTCATTGGCGCGCCGGGCATGCTCCTGCGGGGTCACCGTCTGGGCGGAGCAAAGGGTAGCGAGGGCCATCGATACACCAAGTAGGCCGCAACGCATTCGGTGAAACAGAGCCATAAAACACTACCTTAAAACACTACCTTAAAAACAGATCGGGGAGCGGATGACGGCAACCTGGCCGCCATCCACCCCCTGAGGTTATCAGAATGAGAAGCGTCCTCCGAGCTGGATGTTTCGTCCGCTGTTTGTCGTGCCCGTAATCACACCCGCCGAGCCCGTTCCCAATGAAGAGCCGGGGTTCGAGAAGTTGGCATGATTCATAGCGTTAGTCGCATCGATGCGCAGTTGGAACTTGTACCGGTCCGCCCACAGGTTGAACGTCTTGCCCAGGGACAGATCGAGTCCGATGATGCCAGGGCCATACACGTCGTTTCTCTGGTTGTTGCCGAATGTTCCATTGGCCGGTGCGGCAAACGCGCCTGCTGTGCATCCGGTCGTACCGGCCAGGCAGGAGTTGTACCAGTTGCTGATCGTCCGCGCTGCAGCCTTCGCATTGCCGACATGGTTCGGATACAGATTTCCCGACGTATACGATTGAGCCACGCTGCTCGGGATCGTCACCGTAAACGGATTGCCCGTCTGGAGCACAAAGGTGGAAGCAAGGTTCCAGCCACCGACGACCTCATCCACGAGCTTGTTCTGGTTCAGGAGCATCTGTCCCCTGCCGAAGGGCAGCAGATAGATCACGTTACCCTTGAACGCATTACGCGTATCAAAGTTCGACGGTCCATAGTTCGCATCCACGTCGTTCGCGTTTTGGTAGGTCAGCGTACCGCCACGGCTTCCCCATGCAGACGAGTCCGCATCGTCGAGGAAGTGCGCCCAGACGTAGCTCATGTTCGCGGAGAAGTTTGTGGTTAGTCTGCGCTGGAACGTCACCTGCAGCGAGTTGTAGTTGGCACTGGCATTATTCGTGCTGCCTGTGATGTTGTTGTAGTTCGGGAACGGCCGGAACTGCTGATCACTCAGCGCGAGCTTCCCAACCGGCACCTGGTTGATATCGACCGAGAAGTTCAGGTTGTCGGACTTACTGCCCACATACGCGAGCGATGCCGCCATATTGCTGCCAATCTGCTTCTCCATAGTCACGTTGTACTGCTGGATCTTCGCAACAGGCGTTTTCTGCTGGTTGTAAGAAACCGAGGAACCCGCCCCTGTAAAGTTCGAGTTGTTTGTGCTCGCCGCGATGTAGGGGAACTGCGGATTCGCAGCCGACAGTGAGCCAACCGGAGTAAAGCCATTCGTCGTATCGCTCAAGCTGCCCGAGGAACCAAACGCCGATCCTTCGCCGCTGCCGTACGTATCCAGACTCCAGAGGTACGCGTAGATACCGTAACCACCGCGAACCACAGTCGTCGGGTTGATCTGATAGGCAAAGCCAACGCGCGGAAGGAAAGTGTTATACACGTTGTCCTGGAGTTGCGTACGTCCATGGTCGGCGTTACCCGCGTACCACATCGCGCCCAGCGTTCCAGTCAACGAGTTCGTGATCAGAGGATCGAACGTGCGCTGGTTCTTTTTCGCGTCACTCCATCCCTGCATGATCTGGTAGCGCAGGCCAAGGTTGATCGTCAGGTTCGAACGAATCTTCCAGTCATCCTGCACGAACATCTGCGGAGCCTTCTGTCGTCCTGCAAACTCGGGCGTCACACCGGCTGACCAACTGTTGATCGTGCCCAGCAGGAAGTCTGCATAAGCGTTACCCGAAGCCGTAACTGCCTTTGTCTGCACGCAGTACGTACACTGCGTGTACACGCTGGTGAATCCGGTTGTCGCGCCATTCACGTTACCCCAGGCAGTCGAGTTGTCCTGGAAGATCAGGTACTCACCACCGAAGTGCAGAACATGATGTCCGCGAACCATCGTTACCACATCCGAAGGGTCGAAGTTGTGCTCTTTGTACACCGCCGTCGTTCCAGCCGTAAGACCGGTGTAGCTGCTGATGTTGAGTGTCGGGAAAATATCGGCCTTCGAGAACAGGAGACCAAGTGACGCCGGAATACCCTTGCCCGCCGTCTGCGTTGCAAAGAAGTTCAACTGGTTCGTGTAGCCAAGACGCGCTTCGTTAATCGTGCGCGAACTAATGTTCCACACGTCCGTAATCTGAGAGTTCGTACTGTCCACATCGCCTGTATAGCAGTTCACGGGGCAAGGCAGAGAGTTCGTGTACAGCGCTGGATTATCGCGCTTCGTCACCGAAGCCGTCAGGCGGTTGTTTGGTGAAAACTGGTAGTCGAAGCGACCGAAGTACTTCTTGAACGGCGAACTGCCACGCACCGAGTACGCGTAATTATTACTCGTAATCCCCGTCGTTGCCGAGGTCGTACCAGGCACATTCGGTAGGGGCAGGTATGCCTGTGCCTTCACCGCCACTGGATCCAACTGCGGAAGTTTGTTGTTCGCAAACTGCGTGCGCTTGATATACGTTTTTCCATCCGTGCCCGCCGCAAACGCTGAAGTCGCAGGGTTATAAATCGGAGCCAAACCCGTGAAGTCGCCCACGCGCATCGCAGCCGTCGGAACGGTCGCAAAGCCGGTCGACGCGCTCAGGTTAATCACTTGGTCGTAGTTGAAGTAAAAGAATGCCTTGTCATGCCCGTCGAACAGATGAGGAATGATTACCGGTCCACTGATCGATCCGCCGAAGTTATGAAACCGGAGGTACGGAGCCGACTTGGCAAAGTAGCTGCGCGCATTCAAAAAGTCATTCTGCGCATACTCATACAGCGACCCATGCCACTTGTTCGTGCCACCCTTCGAGATCTGGTTGAACGCCACACCGCCGATGCCGTACTGTGCGGAGAAGGCCGACGTATTCACCTGAACCTCCTGCACCGTTTCGAATACCGAAACGTCCGCATTGCCCGAGTGCGACAGCGCCGAAGACGCACCATCGTTCAGCACTGCGTTGTAAGGTAGATTGCCGTTCACGGAAAGCGCCTGTCCTGTCGCTCCATACTGCGATGTGCCCGTCGCGCCCGGGATCAGCTTCACGAAATTCTGCCAGTCCTGCCCTTGGTTCGGCAGAGCCTGCATCTCCTTCGCCTCGAGCGTCGTCGACCGCTCGCCACCCTCCGTCTTGATCAGCGGAACATCCGTGTTGACCACGACCTCCTGGCTCACGCTGCCCACGGCAAGCCGCGCATCGATCTGCGTTGTGCCTACGTTGAGAGTCACCGAAGAACGCACGAACTGGCTGAAGCCGTCCTTCGTAAACGTGATCTTGTATTTCCCCGTCACGATCGAGCCTGTATCGAACAGGCCGGCAGAATTCGTGTGGTACTCCGAGCTAATGCCCTTGTCGATATTCAGCACCGTCACCGTTACGTCTGGAATCACGGCGCCGCTCGAGTCGGTAGCGGTTCCGCGGATATCCGCGGAGTTAGTGTTTTGAGCCCATAGGGTGGAGCCCACGCTCATCAGAACGATCGCAATCAGCGGAATCGCTGACCAAAGCTTCTTCATACAGCCTCCCAAAAAAGTCTTTCAAGAACCACGGGCAACCAAAACTAAGTCAAACGCTTGTATAGGGTTATCTCGGATCGGTCTCAATTCAATTCCGAGCGGGACGCGCTGTCAAGCTCTTTTTGCAATAGAGAATTTCCCAAGGAAACATCAGACAATCATTTGCCTCTAAAATTTCCCCGGGACGTCCTCCTCCATTTGAAGGAGAAAGCCCTCCATCCAACGATGGTTCTCGGACCCACCCAATGGGAATGTTACAACCCGTTACTTCGAGAGATTCCGGCGGGCAAATCGTTTTTCGTCACTTTTCCGCAATCCCGAAAGATCTACTTTGCCTGTCGGATCACGACAAAATCCCGCCCGAGATAAAGCCGATATTCTTCTGCTGTTTTACCTGACAAAATCTGCAGGGGCCGCGGCCGGGTCATTCCTGCATCATTTGCCGTGGCCGCCTTTAGCTGATCATGCCCGCCCAGATCCATCAGCAGCATCCCATCTCTCAGGAATCCGCACCCATACGCTCCCGGCCCCAGCCTCTTCCCGCCTATCTCGATCGCGGTATCCGCCAGCAGGTAAAACTGGTAGCGGTCACGGATCGCGCTTGAGTAACCGCCCGCGTCCACCAACCCCGCCAGCACCATGCCGTGGTCACGAAACCGAACGCCAAAACTGTTGCGAATCTGAACCGTCGCCGTCTGACCCTGAAAGAACACCTCGGTCGGCATCAAACTCTGGACTTCCGTCACCGAAAGGACACCCACCGTAGGTTGCGCCGGCGGAAGTTGTGCCAGACAAGGCAGCCCACACACAATCATCAACAACATCAGCAACCAACGCTTCATAAATCCTCCAGACGTGCCATCCTGCCACACAGGCGTTGCCGATGTCACCTACAGCACCCCATCTCAAAGCCGCATTTCCGCGTCCTGCGGCATAACCTCTACCGGCAGCCGTGGAACCAGCACACCATCCACCTCCGTCCATCAGCAATCATCCTCTCGTCTGCATCGCAGACTCCTGTGGGGTTCTTTGTCGATCTATGAGGGTCTTTAAGATCCTGAATATCTTGTGGGACATTTGTGTTGCCGATCGGATTCCGACTCCTTGAAGACGACCGTTCTCGCTCACCTGCAGCATCCATGAGCTGTTGTACCGAAGCAGGATCGAATAGAAGGCGACGGCAGATGCGGACAGGGCGCAGCTTACCCTTATGCAGAGTGCGTTCCGATAGGCCGCATTGCTGAGCTGCCATCTTTACGGAAAAGCGTTTTACGGTGCGAGTTCAATCCACCGAAGTATTACGACCTTCAAAGTACTTACGAACGTTCGCTGCATGCGGAGTTTCTAAACGCGCGATCCGATGCGGACATGTGTGCGTTTGTCCGGGCATGGGGTCTTTTGTACTTACGGCATGGTGAGTTGGAGGCTGGCACCGCTACTTTCCAAATTGCAGAGCTCCACGCCATTAGGCGAGACGTGGAGGCCTTTCTTCAGCTCATTCGGGAGATTGAGCAACCGACCTCGGAACACGGCGCACTGCTGGAGTACATTCGCGCAATCGAAGACCGTGATAGGTTTTCCCCTCTTCATAAGCCTGGCGAAGATCCTGCAGAGCTGTTCTATCTCAAGTTGCTATTCCATTTCGGGGGAAGGCTTTCAGAATGGGCAACAGAGGCCTGCATTGAAGAGGTGCGCGTTGCAATTCAACTCGTCGTAGAAACCTTCACCCCTGCTCCGTCTGCACTCCTCAAGGTGGTACGGAACGGCAAAAAGTCCTTCGTGAGAACCCAGTGGGCCTTGACGGACGTCATAGGCTATAAAAGAACGTCAAAACAAGAAAAAGCCAGCATTTACGCTGGCTTTAGGACTTTCTAAAATCTCTTAGGTTGTGTAAATGGTGCTGAGCACAACCGAACTGCTACAACAAACCATTTATAAACAATAACTTGCAATTTACAGTTCGCATAGATGCCCCCAAAGATGCCCCCATTCCTGCGAGTTGCTCACTCTCTAGACCCCCTGGCTACCCTTAGGGATTCTCTGAACAAGTAGCCGGAGTTTGTGTTGGGCGTTATTTGGGGTTGTCTGGGTTGCTGTTGGGCTGTTTTTTGGGTTGGTTTCGGGG
>JBDTDX010000030.1:0-18301 GCA_039922815.1 Granulicella sp. | reverse complement strand
ACCTGCGCCGTCTGCCCACCGCTGGTCACCGATTGAAACTGGATCTCCAGCGCATTCAGCGTAATCGCCGTGCTCGGCGCATCGAGCGTCAGATCGATCGTCTCTATCCCCGCAAACGTCGCCGCCTTCAGATCCGGCGTCAACGCCAGGCTGTAATGCTCAGGATGAACGCCCCCCGGCAGCCGTTGCGCCGCAAGGGTCGCAGCAAAGGTAAACGTGAGCACGGCGGCAAACAGCGAGCGACGAAAGAACATAGGGCCTCACTTCTTTTCAATCTGGTTGAAGAATACGAGAAATCACTCGCGTTCGCTCTGTTTAACGCTTAATCCGCCCCACGCAGAGCCGCGCCGGACGATACTCCCGGATCGAAAACTTCCCCACCGGCAGCCGTGCCTCCGCGCACATCCGCTGCCAGTCTTCGACGAGAAAGCTACGCCGAATCGATACCGGCCCATCATGTCGCACAAACGCATGGAACGGTAGTAGCCGCGAGATCACCCGAAACGCGTAGTACGGAAACGCCTTTCTGTGCAGGTCGTTGACGAACCACCCCCGCCGCGCCCGCGCCTCCATCCACGCCAGAAAACGAACAATCTCCGCCTCGGCCAGATGATGCGTCAGCAGCGAACTCAACACCACATCGACCTCGCCCGCATACGAAAACGCATCGCCATGCACCCAGCGAATGTTCATGCCCTTCGGTGTAGCCGCCGTGGCCGCGCGAATCGCATCGCCGTTCAGGTCGATCCCCGTCAGGCTCAACGCAATCCCCTGCCGCACCGCCCACCCATGCAGCCGCCGCAGGCTATCGCCATAGCCGCAGCCCACATCCACAATTTGTAACTGTTCCGTATCTTTCTCTTGACGCTTCACAAGTTCCGCAAACCATTCGAAGGTCGGCCGATACGCGCCCGTCAACCGGTTCACTCGCGCAATATCCCGCAGGCACGCATTCAATTCTTCGCAGGTGCACGGCTGATCCATCATCTCCGGCAAGTCCTCCGGATTCGCGCGCCGCGCCAGGTCCACCTTCACCACCGCTGGCTCCTTAGCTGCAGGCAGTGGAGGCGCCCCGTTCCGAGTGCCCCGAAAGTTCTGCCGCGCGTTCTTCCGCATACGCCGCAGCACCGAGCAACGCGCACGTATCGTCGAGAATCACCCGCACCGGAATAGCCTGCAGCAGCGGCGAGAGCCGCCCCTTATCCAGAAACGCCTGTAGAAACGTGCCGTTCTGCAACGTCTTTAAAATCTTCGGTGAAATCCCGCCGCCCAGATACATTCCGCCCGAGGCCAGCACCTTCAACGCGATGTTGCCCGCCTCAGCCCCATATGCCGCGGCAAACAGCTTCATCGTCTCGAAGCAGATCGAGCTCGATCCATCCTCCGCGCAACTTCCAATCACCGCGTTCGGATCTTCCTTGGCGAACCGATCACGCAGCCACTGCGGCTCATCAAGCTTCTCCTCGTCCCGCAGAAAACCATACACATTTTTGATCCCGAGCCCGGAGACGACGCGCTCAAAGCTCACCCGCCCGTTCAGCGTGCGCCGCAGATATTGCAGCATCGCCACCTCGCGATCCGTGCGCGCCGCAAAATCACAGTGCCCGCCCTCCGACGGCAATGGCCGATGCCGCTTTCCGTCCCAGATCAGCAGCGCCTCCCCCAGCCCCGTACCCGCCGAGATCAGTCCGCGATGCCCCACCGCACCCGGATCCCCGGCATGCAGCGTAAAAATCTTGTCCGGCGCAAGCTCCGGAATCCCATAGCCATTAGCCTCAAGATCGTTGATCAAAAAAATATGCTTGATACAAAGCGTCGTCTGCAACTCGCGCGCATCCAGCGTCCACGGCAGATTTGTCAGCTTCAACCGGCCATCTTTCACCGGCCCAGGGCAGCCAAAACATGCAGCCAGAATCTTTGATCTGTCCGCCTCAAGCCCTGCGAGAAACTTGTTCACCACATCTTCCAGCGAGGCAGATTCATGCGCTGGAAACTTCTGATCCCGAATCGACTTCAGCTTACCGCCGGCAAACTCATACAACGCGAGGTGAACTTTGGTTCCCCCAACATCTCCCGCAAGAATCATGAAGAAAACTCCAGTGTTCCGGTAGGCAGCGAGCCATCACTCGTTGCAACCGGTTCTGGCAGCTTAGATGCTGCCGCCGCATCAAGCAAGTACAGCAACTTGCCGTTGGCCGGACGAATTAGCTGCGAGGGCTTCGTCTCCACGTCGTAAGACCCCTGCAGCACCTCGTGCAGAATCTGTGCCTTCTCCTGTCCCTCAATCAAAAACGCCACCTGCCGTCCCTGATTAATCACCGGCCAGGTCAGCGTAATCCGCCAGGTATCCTTCTGTGGCACATGGTTCGCAATCACCAACCGGCTCATCTCGTTGATACCCTCGGTGTGCGGAAACAGCGACGCCGTATGCCCATCATCGCCCATTCCCAGCAGAATCAGGTCAAAGGTCGGCGTCTCCGCACCTTCCAGCTTGAACGTATTCCGCAGCGTAGATTCATACCGCGACGCCGCAACCTCCGGATCAAGTTCGCCCTCCATTCGATGAATGCGCTCCGCCGCCAACGGCACCTTCGAGAGCATCGCCTCGTTTGTCATCCGATAGTTTGACTCGGCATCGGTCGGCGGAACACAACGCTCATCCACCCAATAAAGATCAAGGTTGTCCCACGGCATGCTCTTCAAAAATGGTCTCGCCGGATCAGCCAGCAACGCAAACATCGCCTTCGGCGTCGATCCCCCCGAAATAGCAATTCGTGTCCGTCCCCGCGCTGCAACCGCAGCCTGCGCAGCACCCGTGAACAGCTCTGCAGCCGCCGTCGCAACCGCAGCGGCACTCGATCCAACACGATAGGTAACAGTGACAGGTCGCGGCATGTTTGTTCGTCGCCTCTCTGATCAATTTCGGTTACAAATTACAGCTAGAGCTTGCGCCAGCTGCGTCCATCCTTCGCAAGCAAAGCATCCGCATCCGCCGGGCCCCACGAGCCAGCCGCATAATTCGGAAAGTCGCTCCGAATATCCGCCGCCCAGGCCTCGAGAATCGGCGTAAACAAGGCCCACGTCGCCTCGACGCCATCACGGTGCGCAAACAACGTCGCATCGCCCAGCATCGCGTCCAGCAGCAGTCGCTCATAGCCGTTGGCCGAGCTCTTTCCGAACGCCTCCGCATAGCTGAAGTCCATCGTCACCGGCTGCACATTCGTCGTCGGCCCGGGAATCTTCGCGCCAAAACAGAGGCTGATCCCCTCATCGGGCTGGATGCGCATCGTCAACACATTCGGCTCAATCTTGTCGCCGGTGTGATTGCTCTTGAACAGGTGCATCGGCGGCTGCTTGAAGACAACCGTCACCTCCGTCACCCGCTTCGCCAGTCGCTTCCCCGCGCGCAGGTAGAACGGAACTCCCGCCCAGCGCCAGTTTTCAATCTCAAGTCGCACCGCCGCAAACGTCTCCGTATTCGAGGTCGCGCTGACACGCTCCTCCTGCCGGTAGCCGATCACGTCCTCCCCATCGACCTTGCCGGGCCCATACTGTCCGCGCACCGTGTCCTCAACCGGAATGCCCTCAATCGCACGCCACACCTTCAGCTTCTCCGCGCGCACCGTGTCGGCCTGGAACGAATCCGGCGGTTCCATCGCGACAAACGACATCACCTCCATCACATGGTTCTGCAGCACATCTCGCGCCGCGCCGGCTTTCTCATAGAATGGACCGCGCCCTTCAATGCCGATCGATTCCGCCGCCGTAATCTCCACATGGTCGATATAGTTCCGGTTCCACACCGGCTCGAAGATCCCATTACCGAAACGGAAGACGAGGATGTTCTGCACCGTCTCCTTGCCGAGATAGTGATCGATGCGAAAGATCTGGTCCTCATGCAGCACTGCGTTCACCGCATGGTTCAACTCGCGCGCCGACTTCAGATCTGTGCCGAAAGGCTTCTCGATAATTACGCGTACCCAGTGATCTTCGCCCTCTGCGGGCTTCGCCATGCCATGCGCGCCCAGGCGTCCCGTGATGTCGGCAAAAAACTGCGGCGCTACCGCGAGATAAAAAAGGCGATTGCCCTTCGTCTTGAACTTCGTGTCCAGATCGGCAAGATGAGCCTTCAGCTTCTCGTAGCCAGCATCGTCATCGAACTCCGTAGCGAAATACTCCACGCGCTCCATAAATGGCTTGAGCTTGGGTTCGTTGTCCTCAACGCCGCCGCCCTTCAAAATGCCATCCTTCATATCCGGATTGAACGTCGCGCTCAAGTCGCGGCGGGCCACGCCAACCACGGCGAAGTCTTTCGGCAGAAGGCCTGCCTGATCAAGGTGGTAGAGCGCAGGCAGCAGTTTGCGCTTGGTCAAATCTCCGGAGGCGCCAAAGATGACAATGATGCAGGGCTCGGGAATCCGCTCGCCCTTCCTGGTTGCATCCGCTTCAGTAGCCGATGCTACGGGTGTGCTGGACATGATCTACTCCTTGCAAATTCGAACATTTCAAATCGTTACAAAATCGTTCAGAAGCGACGCGTGCAGGGAGAGCCCCCTGCACGCTAGCCCCAAAAACATTCAGGACTTCTTGATCTCGTGCCCGCCAAACTCGTTTCGCATAATAGAAATCATACGATCCGTAAAGTTATTCGCCTCGCGCGACCGCAACCGGCGAATCAGCGACTCCGTAATCACCGGCGCCGATATATTCAAATCGATCGCCTCGACCACCGTCCAGCGGCCCTCGCCAGAGTCCGGCACGAACGCCTCCATCCCTTCGAGCGTCGGATTCTTCTTCAACGCATCCGCCGTCAGATCGAGCAGCCACGAGCGCACCACCGATCCTTTCTGCCAGATGTGCGCGACCTGTTCCAGATCGAGATGCATCTCCTCCTTCGCCTTCAGAATCGAGAACCCCTCGGCATACGCCTGCATCAGGCCATACTCAATTCCGTTGTGAATCATCTTCACAAAGTGGCCAGAGCCCGACGGGCCAACATGGCCCCAGCCCTCATCCTTCGCTGGCGCCAGCGTCTCCCAGATCGGGTTCAGCCGATCCACAGTCTCCTTGTCGCCGCCAATCATCAGGCTGTAGCCCTCTTTCAATCCCCAAACTCCGCCCGACGTTCCACAATCGACGAACCCAAACCCTCTGGTGGCCACCTCATCATGGCGTCGCTGCGTATCCTTGTAGTTGGAGTTGCCGCCATCGATAAACGTGTCGCCCTTCTCCATCAACGGCTCCAGCTTCGCAATCGTCTGATCGACCGGATCACCCGAAGGCACCATCATCCAGATCGCGCGCGGCGCAGTGAGATTCTTCACCAGGTCTTCGAGCGAGGTCACGCCCACCGAGCCTGTTGCCGCCACCTTGTCCACGGCCTCTTTGTTGAAGTCGAATCCGACGACCTTGTGTCCGGCCAGCCGAAGCCGTTCCGCCATGTTGAAACCCATCTTGCCGAGTCCGATAATTCCAAGTTCCATAATGTCCTTTTCCTTATGCGCTAAGAATGCCGCGTTGTGTCAGTTCGCCGGTAAGTTGCGTGGGTGATTGGAAAAGAATCGCGTCCATCCCAAGCGAAGCCGCAGCCTCGCAATTCGCCTGGGTATCGTCAATAAATAATGTTTGCGCCGGAGCGCAGCCAGAGATCTCAATCGCCGCATGATAAATATCCGGATGCGGCTTCATCTCGTGCACGTAGCCCGAGCAGATAAAGAAGTCAAAATAGGGACGCAGCCGAAAGGCATCCAGCCGATACTCATTCAACTCGCGCGACTCATTGTTCAACGTAGCCAGCGTGTACTTCTGCGTGTCCTTCAGCCGCCCCAGAATGTCGAACGATTCCGGATGCAGCACCTTGCTCTGCGCGCACGCCAGGGACCACAACTCTTCAAACGTAAAATCACGCGAAGGCTGGTCCGCATGAAAAATCGTCTTCGCGAAGTAATCGTAGTGTGTGCAAAGACCGCGCTCCCAGAGGTAGTTCGCCGCAATATATCGCGATTCAAAATCCTCGCGATCAACATGCAACGACTCAAGCACAGGCCAGCGCTGCTGACGGCCCCAGCCGTTGGAGAGCAGCACGCCGCCGATGTCCCAGAAGATCGTCTTCACGGCACTCACGGCTATTGACCCTCCGCGAAGTCCGCGCCTACCGTAACCGATTCCCACGCCGCAATCTCTTTTTCCCAGCGGTCGAGCTTCGCGCGAAATCTGCCCAGCGCATTCGATCCCAGCAACAGGTGCAGCGGCGGGTTCGGCGAATCGACCACCTGCATCATCGCGTGAACAGCCCGCACCGGATCACCCGGCTGCTTGCCCGTCTGGTCGTCGCGATACGCACGCGCCTTCCCTGCTGTCTGGTCGTAGTCCGCAATCTGCTGCTTCGCCACCACACCCGAGCGACCCAGAAAATCCGTGCGAAACGGCCCCGGCTCCACAATCGTCACATGAATGCCCAGCGGTGCCACCTCAGCCGCAAGCGCCTCCGACCACCCTTCCACCGCAAACTTCGTCGCGCTGTAGTATCCCCAGCCCGCCGCACCCAGCAGTCCGCTGACCGAAGAGATATTCAAAATATGTCCGGCCTTCCGCGCGCGCAGATGCGGCAGCAGCGCCTTGGTCACCTTCATCAGCCCAAACACATTCGTCGCGAACATCGGACCGTACTCATCCTCCGCGACCTCTTCCACCCCGCCGATCACGCCATATCCAGCGTTGTTCACCAGCACATCAATCTGCCCGAAGTGCGCAATCGCCGCCTGCGTCGTTGCCTCAATCTGCGCCGCGTCGGTCACATCCAGCGGCAGCGCCTTCGCCGTCTCCGGATACAGCGCCTCAAGGTCCGCCACCTGCGCCACCTTGCGCGCTGTCGCCACCACTTTGTTACCCGCCTTCAACAATTCTTCGGCAAGCAGGCGTCCAAAACCAGTGGACGCGCCCGTAATCAACCATGTGCGGCTTTGTGGGGAAACTGTCATCTCTCTCCAGATGCTTGGAAGAAGGGCCGCGATTCGGCCCGGCCGAAGGAATATAGAAATTAAGACGCGAGCGTAGTCCCGGCAACCGACGGCATGTACTGCCTCTCAATCGCCTTCACCTTGTTCAGCCGCCGCACAAAACGCTCTTCCGTGCCGATAAAATTCGCCTTCAAATACGCTTCCACGCACTCAAACGCCAGCGCCGAACCAATGATCCGTGCTCCCAGCACCAGCACATTCATTTGGTCATGCTCCACGCCCTGGTGCGAAGAATAGGTGTCGTGGCACATGCCCGCCCGCACTCCCGGCATCTTGTTCGCAGCCACGCACACGCCCACTCCCGAGCCGCAGATCAGGATGCCCCGCTCCGCAACACCCGACATCAATTCCTTCCCCACCAGCACCGCAAAGTCCGGGTAGTCCGATGGTTCGGTGTTGTACGCTCCAAGGTCGTGGACCTCGTGTCCCAGCTTGGCGACAAAGGCGCGAACCTCTTCCTTCAGAGGAAATCCTGCGTGATCGGATGCAATGGCAATCTTCATGGCGTCTGCTTTCTTCCATCAGTTCTGCTGCGGTAGAGAGAGCTACTCGTCCTCAAGCTCCCAGTCGTCCTCAGACGCCGGCACGCTGTCCTCGTACGTAGGTTGCAGCGAGGTCGAACGTTCCTTGTCCGAAGGCTCAATCGGCTTCTTCACCATCTCTCGTTCACTGGTGACCATCTCGTTCTCCTGGTAGATAGCGGTGCCTGTCAAAACGACAGCGGGCGAGAAAGCATCTCCCCGCCCGCCACGATCTGCTTACTTTTTGAGCAGCGTCTTCGCGTGCGCCACAATATTCGACACGCTGATCCCGTACTCTTCCATCACCTTCGGTCCCGGTGCCGACGCGCCAAACTTGTCCACGCCGATCACGCCGCCGTTGTGGCCGACATATTTCCACCAGCCCATCGTCGCACCAGCCTCGACCGCCAGCTTCGGCGTGTGCTCCGGCATCAGCTTCGCCTTGTACGCCGCGTCCTGCTCGTCGTAGATCTTGAAGCTCGGCATCGAAACGACCGACGCGTGAATACCCTCGGTCATCAACTTCGCTGCCGCCGCAAGAATCGTCGAAACCTCCGACCCCGTCGCAATCAGGATGATGTCCTTACCCGAGTCATCCAGCGCATACGCACCATGCTTCACGCCGTCCGCAATCTTGTACTTCACCGCGTCCATCACCGGCAGGTCCTGCCGCGAAAGCGCCATGAAGCTTGCGCTCTTGCGCTCCAGGGCCAGCCGCCAGCAGGCAGCGGTCTCGTTCGCATCCGCCGGACGAAAGTCCGTCAGCTGCGGAATCGCCCGCAGGCTCATCAGTTGCTCCACCGGCTGGTGCGTCGGTCCATCCGCGCCCAGGCCAATCGAATCATGCGTGAACACATACAGCGAGTGCACGCTCATCAGTGCGCCCATGCGAATCGCCGAACGGCAGTAATCCGAGAAGGTAAAGAACGTCGACCCAAACGGAATCAACCCGCCATGCGCCGCAATTCCATTCACCGCCGCCATCATGCCAAACTCGCGCACGCCAAAGTAAACATTCCGTCCTGCCGCATCGAGATGGAAGTTGCCCGACTTCGCGAAGATCGTCTTCGTCGAACTCGTCAGGTCGGCCGCGCCGCCAAACAACTCCGGCACCACCTCGGCAATCGCGTTCATCACCACCTGCCCCGCATTGCGCGTCGCCACAGGCTTGTCCGTCGGGAACACCGGCAGTTTCTTCTCCCAGCCCGCAGCCAGCTTCGCCGCATTCGTCCGGTCAAACTCCGCCGCCTGCTCCGGGTAAGCCTTGCTATAGTCCGCGTACTTCGCCGACCACTCCGCATGCGCCTTCTTGCCGCGCGTCACTACGGTCGCCCAGTTCTTCGCCGCCTCTTCCGGCACATAAAAGCTCTTATCCTCCGGCCAGCCCAGGTTGCGCTTCGTTGCCTTGGTCGCCTCTGTTCCCAGAGCCTCGCCGTGAGCGCCCTTTGTTCCCGCCTTCGGGCTGCCGTAGCCGATCACCGTCCGCACCTTGATCAGCGTGGGCCGCGTCACCTCAGCCTTCGCCGAAACCACCGCCGCCTCAAGCGCCTTCAGATCGTTGCCGTCCGACACCTCAAGCACCTGCCAGTGGTAGGCCTCAAACCGCATCTTCACGTCTTCCGTATACGAAAGCTCCGTCGGCCCGTCCAGCGAGATCAAATTGTCGTCATAGAACACGATCAGCTTGCCCAGCTTCAACGTCCCCGCCAGCGACGCCGACTCGTGCGAAATCCCTTCCATCAAATCGCCATCGCCGCACAGGACGTAGGTGTGGTGATCGACCGGCGTATGGTCTCCCTCGTTCGCGTCGTTCTCGTGGTTATAGATCGCTGCCTGGTGCTTCTCCGCGATCGCCAGTCCCACCGCCATGCCGAAGCCCTGACCGAGCGGCCCCGTCGTCACTTCAACACCCGGCGTCTCGCCATATTCCGGGTGTCCCGCCGTGTGCGATCCCCACTCGCGGAACTGCTCCAGCTGGCTCATCGGCAGGTCGTACCCCGACAGGTGCAGCACGCCATACAGCAGCGCCGACGCATGCCCGTTCGACAGAACGAATCGGTCCCGGTCGGTCCACTTGGGGTCCGTCGGATCGTGCTTCATAAACTTGTGGTACAGCAGATAAGCAATCGGCGCGCAGCCAAGGGGAGCGCCCGGATGGCCATTCTTGGCCTTTTCCACCTGGTCGACAGCCAAAAAGCGTAGGGCATTGATAGATAACTGGTCGATTTCCTGCTGCTGATCGCTCATTCTTTTCCTTTATTTGCCGCGACGTATGGCCGCTGGCTTCTGGTTTCAAAATCCTGGCCGGTCGTAAAGGCCCTCGTAACAGTGTACTAGCGAGCAACCGAATATCGGTTTTCTCACCCCGCAGATTTCGCTTTCGGAGTGGTCAGCATGATCTCGACATTACGACCCAGCCAGCGATCCTCATCCATCCAGTGCAGCGTAAAAATAATCGTGCCTGTCTGCTCCCGTGTCGTCTGAATATCCACATAAGAATCCGCATACCCAACCGCCGCCGACTTCGCCTCCAGCTTCGTCGTCCAGTTATCGAACGTATAAACCACGCGAAACGACTTCGGGTCCATAATCCGCAGCATCAGTCCCGCTGCCAGCGTCTTGATCGGTCGCGATTTCTGGTAAATATCCATCAGGTTGCGGAACCTTCGCTCCTTCACCGGACGGCCATACCGATCCTCGACCACCGAGATCCGGTCGAAGACCCGTCCATCCACCTTAGATCGCAGCAGCTTCAGATACTCCGAGTGCGCCCACACCAGCGGCTGCGCCGAGCCCGCCGACTTGCCGAAGTACATTCCCTCACTCGGCAGATCCGCATAGTCCCACACCTGCTCCGGCAGCATCCCTCCCACCGAGCTGAACTTCTCGAACGCCGTAATGAAGGGCGTCACATCGTTCCCTGCTGCCAGTTCGTAGTGCGCCCGCTCGCCGCCCAGCAGTGGCCACGCCCGGCCCTGCCCCCATCCTTCATAGGGACCGCCGTCCTTCCGCTGCCCATAGCCGTCGTGGTTATACCGTCGCCAGCATGGCCCAAACGGCGTCTCCCTCTTCAAAATGTGGTCCACCACCTTCAGCGAGTCCACGATCAGCGGATCATCTGCCCGCCGAATCCCGTACCGCACCAGTTCCAGGAATCCTGCATCGATAACAGCCTTCGCCTCAAAGTCGGTCTTCTCTCCCGGCTCCCGGTTCGCCAGCCGCAGCCACCCATCCGGAATCTGCGGATTGTGAAACGGATCGCCCTCATTCGGAGGACGAATCCGCATATAGTGCCGTTTCACTCCCGGCAGTAGAACGCCATCGTCGGTCGTCGTCCATCGGTCCAGGTTCGCTTCGAGCCAGTCCGCATACGACTCAAAGAAGCTGGCCAGTTCCATCGAATCGTGGAACCGCGCAATATCCGCCGCGCAGATCAGCCCCGAGATCACCGCCGCCAGCGTCGATGGCGAATACCCCGCATTCTCCTCCCAGCGCTCCTGCTGCGTCACCGGCGCATAGCGCACCAGAAATGACGCCGCCGCTTTTACAAACGGAAACACCACGAAGTTTCCCAATCCATTCATCTTCCACAAACGCCACGCCAGGATGATCGGAAACGCCACCTCATCCAGTTGCAGCCCCGTCCAGTACGGCGTTCCATCAATCCAGAAGTTCTGAGCGAAGCTCCCATCCGGCCGTTGCGTACACGCCAGATACACCAGCGCCCGCAGCGCCGTATCCGTCCGTCCGCACGCCAGCGCCGCCGTCGCCGTCTGCACCATATCCCGCGTCCACACCAGGTGATATCCACCCAGGTCGGAATCCCCCTTCGAGGCCCCCCACGGAATCGACGCCGAAGCAATAAACGCCCCCGAATACGTCTTGTCCTCATGCGTCAGCAGCACATTCTTGCTGATGCGCATCAGCATTCCCTTGTCCTCCGAAGCTCGCGCCAACTCCCTCGGATCAC
This sequence comes from Granulicella sp., assembly GCA_039922815.1. Lineage (GTDB taxonomy): Bacteria > Acidobacteriota > Terriglobia > Terriglobales > Acidobacteriaceae > Edaphobacter. Next base: position 6,791 of record JBDTDX010000030.1, on the reverse strand, counting down.
CGGCCCGCAGCCACTGGTCCACATACCGCCTCGCATGCATCACATAGGGAGTCGACAACGTCTGCATCAGCCCCGCCAGCGCCGAATGGTGCCCATCGCCCAGCGCGATCGCAATCGTGAACTCCGGATGCTTCGACACGTCGATCTCCCCCATCACCGCGAGGTTCCCGTCCAGCGCCTGCCCAAACTCCCAGTCCATCTTCATGTTGTCCGACAGGTCCTGGAACCCATCGCTCGTCCCCACATACCCGCACGAGGAGCGCGTAAACCCGCAGGATGTCCCGAACGCCAGCGACGTATTGCCCTTCCACGCAAGAATCGCCCGCTGCCCCGCAATCTCGATCGACCGCGCCGAGTTCCCCGCCCCGCCCCCATTCAAATGCGGTGCCAGCAGCGGATAACACTTCAGCTTGCTCAGGATCTCCTTGTCCCCCGTCACCACCACATTCATCAGCACCACCGGGTGGTGCGGGTCGCTGATGAACTGCTTCACCACCCGATACCGTCCCTCCCGCTCGCCCCCCGACACCTGCACCGCCGGAGCGTCCGGATGGATGTAGTTGAAGTCGTACTCGAAGTCCCGTTTCTCCTCGTGGAAGAACGTCTCGCCATCCGTAAACAGCAGCTCCATGTCGCGGATCTGCGGGCGGTCGATGGTCGGATAGTAGATCTCGTTCAACGTTCCATGCGACACCGTGAACCAGACCCGGCTCGAGGCGGCATACGCCGTACAGACGGCGTCTTTCTGGCTGGAGGTCCAGCGCGGTTCCAATCCCGGAGCACCAAAGGCAGATCCACCATCAGTCAGCCAGCGATAAGATTCAGCAAGTTCGCTCATAAGCACGTATTAGAAACCAAATCCGTTCCGAATGGGAGAACGAACCATGAATCCCCCCAACAACCTTCAGGGAATCACTGATGAGAACCAAATAGCAGTTGGGGTAAAGTCTGTCGTGCCCTTTGCTTGTCATTCCCGAAGGGAATCTGCGTTGCCTTCTCCACACCATCAGCAAATCCCCGGGTGCCCCATCCTTTGCAGCCTCACCGCAAAGGATGGGAGCGTACAACTCCATCCAATCAACCCCATCTTTGAAGGGGCGGGACTTTAGTCCCGCCAGCAACCTCTAGCAAACCAAGGGGCTTTAGCCCCTGAGGGGAATGCCGGATTAGTCAACGAGAGGTTCCCCGGATTAGTCAACGAGAGGTTCCTCGGTTAGGCGACGCCCCGCAGATTCAGCTAGACTCCTCCGATGAAGCTTCTGGCTGCCTCCCTCGCACTCGCGCTGTCGCCCCTCCTCACCTCAGCTCAAACAGCCCCGGCGGCGAAACGCCCCGCAGCCACGCACACCGCGTCCGCGAAAGCAGCCTCCCCCACCCCCAAAACCCTCCTCCCCTTCTCCGGAACCTGGTTCCTCAACCAGAAGCGCAGCAGCATCGAAGGCACACGCCCCCAGGGCAAGAGCAAGGCAGTCATCCAATATGACGGCAAGACCTGGCACTACATCCACACCCAGATGAACGGCTACGACCAACTCGACGACACCTGGCAGATCACCATGGCCGTCAACTCCCCTACCTATCACACCGAGCGAGAGGAACCCCTCACCTTCCGCTCCCGCATCCGCACCGTCGGCAACTCCCTCGTCATGGACGAGTACGTCCGCACCGACAAGGGCCAGCACACCCGCAACACCGTCACCTATACCCTCCAAGACGACGGCAACACCCTCATCGAGCTAGAAAAGGAAAAAGGACCCATCGGCACCGAAACCAACCGATGGGTCCTCGAACGCCAGGGCACCGGAGCCACCGCCAGCAACAACGACCAACCCTGAGTGGGCGCGAGGCGCTCCCACACGCTTGGGAGCGCCCCGCGCCATCCTTAGCTCATACCGCCCGCAACCTGCAGCAGCGTCCCGGTTACCCAACGCGCATCGTCAGACGCCAGAAACGACACCACCGCCGCAATATCATCCGGCTGTCCCACTCGGCCCAGCGGCGTATCCTGCACCATCTGCTTCTCGAACTCGCTGCCTGCAATGCCAGCCGATTTGAACCCTTCCGTCGCCACCGGCCCCGGATTCACCGCATTCACACGAATCTTCTTCGGCCCCAGTTCCTTCGCAAAAACCCGTGTAATCGCATCCACAGCGCCCTTCGTACCGCTGTAGACTGCCGACGCCGGCGGCGCTAACTCACTTGCCACCGATCCAATGTTGATAATGCTCCCACCCTTCGGCGGAAACAGCGCCACACCCGCCTTGGTCGCCAGCAGCAATCCCTTTACGTTCGTGTCAAAGATCCAGTCGATACCCTCCTCCGTGATCTCCTCCAGCGGCGCGAACGCATATACCCCGGCGTTATTCACCAGAATGTCGACCTTCCCATACGCCGCCTTCGTCTGGGCAAACAGCGCGTCGACCTCCGCCGCCTTCGCTACGCTTCCGCCGATCGCAATCGCCTTCCCGCCAGCCTTTGTAATCTCGGCGACAACTTTCTCAGCACCCTCTTTGCTCGAGGCGTAGTTCACCACAACCGATGCGCCCTGCGCCGCCAATTCCTTCGCAATACCCGCACCAATACCCTTCGACGCTCCCGTGACGACCGCTACCTTACCTGTCAGCTTTCCCATCTCTCTCACCTCGTTACGATATCTGTCGAATAGTTCGACAACTATCGAATAGATGTAAGGGCCAGGGGATGGATTCAACTCTTTGAGGAGAAGAAACGCCTTACTCCACGGCGTAAACGATGAGTTTGAAGCTCACAATCACCTGTCAGGCCGCAAAGAGAGCGATCGCGCTTACAGCGCAGCAAGCCGCTTCAGATAAGCGTCGAACACCGGCCGGAGCAGAAAAAGTTTCGCGGAGCGGCCTTCTCGCCGAATCTCGACCAGCCCCGCATCGTGGAGCTCTTTCATATGGTGCGAGATCGTCGCCGGACTGATGCACTCATGCTCGCGCAGCCCGCTGCACGCCAGACCGTCCTCCGCAGCCACCTGCTGCAGAATGGCGAACCGCCGCGGGTCGGCCAGCGCCCGGCTGATAGCCTGAAACTGCTCGTCGGTCAGAGTCATCTCCAGCGTCTTCCCCATCGTCTTCACAGTCTATAGAGATGCCCACTCCGCGTTCGATGCGACAGGCCTTCGTTCTCCTACCCACAAACGCCTGGGTGCCCCATCCTTCGCAGCCCCACGCGAAGGGTGAGATCCCCGCTCCCTCAATGCGTCATCGCATACACCACATAATTCGCTCCCAACCGCAGCGCTAGATCCGCAAACTTCAGCGGATACCGCTCCCGGTCCGACCACTCCCACGCATCCCCAACATCCGAGTTCAGCGAGATCGCCACCATGATCCGTCCCTTATCGTCATAAATCCCCTCCCACCGAGCCACCCGCCCATTCCCCTTGAACCCCGTGTTCAAATGCTCCGCCCCAGGAATCTGAAACCGCTCCTCCAGATCGAACACCGTGTGAAAGATCGCATCGCTATCCGGAATATCCACGATCGGCCGGTCCGGAAACACCTTCTTCATCGTCGCCTCGAAGAACGCCTCCTCCTCCGACCCATGAAAGTCGTCGGCCATAAAGAACCCTCCCCGCAGCAGATAGTCCCTTAGCTTCGCGCACTCCGCATCGGTCAGCCCCCACTCCCCCACCTGCACCGCATACAGCCACGGCCAGTTGTAGATCTCGTCGCCATCGTCCAGGCTCACCGGCATCTCCACCGACCGCGCATCTACCCGCGTAATCCGCCGTATCGCCGCCGCCAGCTTGCGGTCTGCCGCCGGATAGTCCTGCGTCCACAGCGACAACCCCTGCCGCCAGTCCCCATCGAACCGTCCCCGATACCCATCGAGCGGCCCCGGCGGATACATCAGCCGCGCAAACGTCCACTCCGCCGACTTCTTATAGTCCAGCGGCAGCGGCATCGTCCGCGAGTACCCCTCCACCGACGGATACAGCTCAAACGCCTTCTGCGCGCGCACCACCCCAAACACCGCACCCGCAAACACCAGCGCCAAGCCGGACTGCCACAAAAACCGCATGGCCCCATCCCCCAAAACGTACGCAGAGCATAGCATGGTGAACGTCAAAGCCGCCCCACCCTCCGGCCCATGGCAGCGCTTAAGCCCTCGAGTCTCATCCCATTCCCAAATTGAGAATATGGAGACTAACTCCAACGGTCACGATGTCGATATAAAGATAGAATTAAAACTGGAGAAGAAATGTCAGAGCGTGTATCGATACCGATCGCAATTTTTGAAGTTACCTCTGAGTATGCTCGACCAGATCTAAGGTTGTTGATGGATCGCGTTCGCGTCGTAGAAGCATTATTTGAGGCCTTCAAACCTTGGGATATCAAAGTAGATGATATTGAGGTTGTTTCGGAAGGGAAGCCATCCGAGCAAGGAATTAAATTCAAGCTTTCTACGAAACGCATCTCTTTCTTTGTTGGTGCAGGATCATGCAAATTCACCCACGATAATGCCAATTGGGAATCGGCGGAAGAAACTATTAAGATCTTGAGCCTCGGACTAGATACTTTGATTGAGGTGAACAAGATTAAAGTTGCAGCCTACAAGACTGCTATTGCAATGCATCTTCAGCCCAAATCACTTCCATTCATAGAAATTCTCAAGCCATTTGCGCCTTCATCACTAGCGAAACTCGACTCTTCACCAATAAAGGCTGTGGCAAGCGTTGTTAAATGGGAAAAGCGCCGAATCACGATTGATGGTTCGGGACAACTTGCAAATGGTGTGTTCCTGAAATTCGAACGGGAGTTTGAAGGAAGTATTTCTTTCAATGAGATGGCGCTCAGATTAAAAGCCGATGAAGACGAACTTTTTGACATTCTGGGAATCGAAGAGGACCTGTCATGAGTGGCCTTCTAAATAGCAAACAGACATCTGGAAACGAATGGAGCGTTCGCCTAGAGGGGATGCAATATCGTGACTTCCAAGATATTGGAGAAAAATCAATACCACGTCGGCAACTTGGCAGCTTTGTTGATCTCGAAGCGCAAATGACGCGTTTCGAGTCGGAACATGAGGCTCTGGTTAATGAAGTGCGAAGGCTTTACGTTATGTCAACAGCAAATCAGGTCATTTCCTATCTGCGAGGACATCGCACGATTCCGCAGCTCTTGGTAACGGCCCATTCAACGCTTCAAAGATACTTTGGAATGGATACGGTGTTTGGCCTTCGCGCGCCAATTGATGAACAGGGATGGCAGACTTTATATGCGGTTGTCATGTGGCAGGGTTCCGCCAAAAATGCAGTGGCTATTCTTGATCAATTCGAGAATCAATGGTGGCTTCCAAACTCTCGGCAAGCATTTGGCTGCCTGACTTTTACCTATGAGTTGATCTAATGACTACGGAGCCGTTTGACTGGACAGAACTTTCAAAGCTTGCCGATGAACTTGCAAAGCGCCCTGAAGAATCCTGCCGCAGAACTGCTGTCGGAAGGGCTTACTATTTCGTTTTTCATCTGGCCCGTAAAAGAATAATCGACAACGGTTATCGAATAGTCCCAGGTGGTAATTCTCACAAACAAGTTTGGGATAAGTACACAGATAGTCCTGAGCTCGACTGCCGAAAGCTTGGCGAAATCGCGAAACGGCTCAAAGAAAAGCGGGAACGAGCTGACTATAGCGATGCGTACCCTCGACTCGAAGATGACCTTCCACAGATTCTGGCATCTGCGCAGGAATTTGCCAGTCAATTAGCTAGTTTGAACCCACGATTGCCTGCCAATACAGCGTGGCATAGGTAACACACTCAATTCCAAGATTCCCCCACTGCGCTATCATTCTCCTGTCGCACAAAGCCCAACCTCTGCATCGCTTTGTGCCCAATCCGCATCGAAGAATAATAGACCCCAGAGGCATTCCGCCTCGCCCAACAAGCCACACACATTGTGCGTGCACAGGAGATTGCAATGGCATTCGAACTTCCTCCCCTTCCTTACGACTACGCGGCCCTCGAGCCCACCATCGACGAAGCGACCATGAAGATTCACCACGACAAGCACCACCAGGCCTACGTCACCAACCTCAATGGTGCCGTCGAGAAGCACCCCGACCTCGGCAGCAAGTCCCCCGAAGAGCTCCTCAAAGACCTCAGCGCCCTCCCCGAGGACGTCCGCAAGGCCGTCCAGAACAACGGCGGCGGCCACGTCAACCACACCATGTTCTGGCAGATCATGAAGCCAAACGGCGGCGGCGAGCCCACCGGTGACATCGCCGCGCAGATCAAGGCCGACTTCGGCACCTTCGAAGATTTCAAGAAGAAGTTCAACGAGGCCACCGCCAAGCAGTTCGGCTCTGGCTGGGGCTTCATCATCTTCGTCGGCGGCAAGCTCCAGATCGTCACCAAGCCCAACCAGGACTCGCCCCTCAGCGACGGCCACTACCCCATCCTCGGCAACGACGTCTGGGAGCACGCCTACTACCTCAAGTATCAGAACAAGCGCCCCGACTACCTCGCCGCCTGGTGGAACGTCATCAACTGGGACGAAGTCAACAAGCGCTTCGCCACCGCCAAGAACCACAAGTAATTCCGCACCAAACCACGCAAAAGGGCTGCCCCTACGGCAGCCCTTTTGCGTACCTCTCATGACCTGTCTAGCAGTCACGACCCTCGGATTCAGTCAGAAGTTGTCGGGAAACTTCGTTGATGCCACGCCGCCATGCCACCGCTCATGGAGCGGATGCTCGAAAAGCCCGCTGCCTGAAGCAGGCTGGCCGCGATGCTCGAACGATAGCCGCTCCCGCACACAGCGA
>JBDTDX010000029.1:0-6409 GCA_039922815.1 Granulicella sp. | reverse complement strand
AAAAGTCTTTGCGTCTCTCGGCCTAAAGTCCTTACTTGCTCTCTATTTCCATGGACCGCTTGTAAGTCGTCAGCGCAAGCAGAGGGAAATATTGTTTGTACAGGTGATACCCGAGATAAAAAACGCGGGGAAATCCTGTACCCGTGTAGTAACTTTCGCCGTTGCGTCCCGGGACCATCTCGTCCCAACTTCCATCCTCATGCTGGCGATCGATCAACCAGCGAACCCCCTTCGCAACGGAATCAGACCTGCTGTCTCCGCCGGCCAGCAAACCAAGAAGCGCCCATGCTGTCTGCGAAGGTGTACTTGGCCCTATGCCCTTCTGTAGCTCATCGTCATAGGTACCGCAGGTTTCACCCCAACCGCCATCAGAGTTTTGCATCATGCGAATCCACTCTGTCGCTTGCAGGATGCACGGCTCGTGGCTCCACATACCCATGGCCTCAAGTCCGCGCAGCACCAGGAAGGTGCCGTACAGATAATTCACGCCCCAACGGCCAAACCAACTGCCGTCTGATGCCTGTCCCTTCAAGACAAACTGCACAGCTTTCTCAACCCGCTTATCGGTTCTGTCGAAGCCATACTGGGCCAGCATCTCTAACATGCGGCCGGTAATATCGACCGTCGGCGGATCGAGCATCGCATTGTGATCGGCGAACGGAATGTACTGGAAGATTGTCTTTGTGTTGTCCTTGTCGAAGGCAGCCCAGCCGCCATTCTTGCACTGCATCGCCCAAATCCAATTGAGCGCTCGCTGGCAGACCTCATGCTGGTATCGCTCACGCGGATTGTCGACGCAGTTCAGCGCGAGTAGAACCTCACCCGTATCGTCCACATCCGGGTAGAACTCGTTATTGAACTCGAAGTACCATCCGCCTGGCTCGACGTTCTTGACCTTTTCCGCCCAGTCGCCCTTGTGTCGAACTTCCTTCGATAAAAGCCAGTCAGCCGCTTTCAGCAAACGCGGATCAGATCGAGATAATCCAGCTTCCCCAAGCGCAGAAACAACTTGCGCCGTATCCCACACCGGAGGAAAACACGGCTGCATCCGAAACGTTGGCGTCGGATAATCAGGCTCCCCCTCGGGACAATCAATCCCAAGCTTCTCAAACTCGTCCATCGCCCGGATCATCTGCGGGTCATCCAAAGAATAGCCGAGCACGCGTAACGCGACGATGGAGTTCAGCATTGCCGGATAGATAGCACCCAGACCGTCGGACTTTTCGAGACGTTGAAGCATCCACTTTTCGGCGGCCTTAAGCGCCTTCTTCCGCAAGGGGCGAATATGCACTCGCTCCGCAAGATGAAAGAGCCGATCCCAGAAGAGGAAAAAATTGCGCCAGCTTATAGGCTTTCTTCGGTCCCAGCGCAGATGCAGGTTGGCATTGGCTCGGCCGCCTACAAAAAGCTCTTCAATTCCCTGCTCAGCCGCGATTTTTTTATAGGGCTTGTTCGCGTAAATGATTGAAAGCGGAACAAGAATGCTGCGCGACCAGGAAGATATTTCATAGATATTGAAATAAAACCAGTTCGGAAAGAGGACGATCTCCGGTGGAATTGCCGGTACTGCGTCGTAGTTGTATTGCCCCAAAGAGCAGAGGTAGATCTTGGTGAAGGTGTTGCATTCCACCACCCCACCATGCGCAAGCACCCACTCCCGCGCTTTGGCCATTACTGGAGCATCCGCAGCCCAGCCCATCAGCTTCAATGCCAGATAACTCTTCACGCCATAATTGATATCCGATGGCCCGCCAGGAAACTGGCTCCAGCCACCATCCTCATTTTGATGGCGAAGAATCTCATTCAGGGCACGCTGCATCTTGCCTGCATCGCCGGTTCCCAGCAACGTGTGCATGAAGATGTAGTCGGCCTCCAGCATCACATCAGCTTCCAACTCGCCGCACCAATAGCCGTCATCATGTTGCTGATGTAAGAGCCAGTCTTTAGCGCTGGTGATACCTTTCGCAATTTGGTCGAGACCAAGATCCATCCGGCCAAAGCGCGGCTTAGCCGTGAGGGTCGAAGCCTGCGGATTGCGTGGTGCTGTACTCATTAATTTAGCGAACTCTCTAGACGCGACTTTTGATGATGAGGCCCAGGTACAACTAGGGACGAGTTTCCGCAGGTGCCGGAGCAATCGCTCGAACAATCTCCGGAGGCAGGCCGAAGCGCACATTTTCAGGCATGACCTCAACTTCATCGACATCGCCGTAGCCACGGGACTGCAGGTACTCGACGACATCCTTGACCAGCACCTCGGGCGCGGACGCTCCTGCGGTGACGGCAACTGTGTTCACTCCATCGAGCCATTCGGGCTTGATGGCGCTCGCCGTATCGATCAGGTAAGAATTCGTATCCAGATTCTTTGATACCTCGACCAGCCGGTTCGAGTTCGAACTGTTTGCTGAACCAACCACCAACACCAGGTCCGCTCCATGAGCGACATTCTTCACGGCAACCTGACGATTCTCAGTCGCGTAGCAGATGTCCTGCGCATGCGGTCCAACAATATTCGGAAACTTTCGCTTCAAGGCCTCAATCATGTGACGCGCCTCATCCAACGAGAGCGTTGTCTGCGTCAGATAAGCAACCTTGTTCGGGTCGGGAACCACAAGCGCGGCGACCTCTTCCAGGGTCGAGACCACCTGGGTTACATCCGGAGCTTCGCCTTGCGTTCCTTCGACTTCTTCGTGATCGCGATGTCCGACGAGTACCAGCGAATAGCCCTGCTTGGCGAATTTTATCGCCTCCACATGCACCTTGGTCACCAGCGGGCAGGTGGCGTCTACAACCTTGAGGCCACGCTCCTTGGCGCGCTGGCGAACTGCCGGAGAAACACCATGCGCGGAATAGATCACGCGCGCGCCCTCAGGCACCTCATCCAGCTCATTGACGAAGATCGCACCCTTTTTAGCAAGATCCGTCACAACATAGCTGTTATGAACAATCTCCTTACGCACATAGATCGGCGCTCCAAAGGTATCGAGCGCAATCTGCACAATATCGATAGCACGCACCACCCCCGCACAGAAGCCTCGAGGCTTCAACAAAAGAACTCGCTTTGTGGTTGCAAGATTGCCGGTCGCGGGAACATCAATGGGCTCAACAGCGGTCGTGGTCACGTCTACCAGTATACCGCGTCAACCCGTTTTGCGGCTCTGATTGAACCAAGTTTGGTGCACTCCAGTCCCCAAACCTGTCTTGCAAAAATTGCATCTTTCCTGCCGACTTGCTTGGCGTTTACACATCAGCGGGGTTGCCTCTTCTGGCACCATTCACGCGTTCTGCAGACCGCGACAAGTACGACGACAGCTAAAGTTATTGCCAGAAGTCTGAAGCTGTGAGGATTGCGATGAAATCTTTGATCTTTGCTCTCTGTATCTTGTCGGCGTGCGGCGGTTTGAGCGCGCAAAAGTATGTATGGCAGCCATCGTCGGGACATACGCAGGTCCCGATATGGCCACGCGCGGCGCCTGACCCCCAGCCCGTCAAGGGACCCGAATACGCTGAGGTTTCGGGGAAAGACTCTCTTCCCGGCGGGAGGCCGATGGTTGGCGTGAGCAACGTGACGCGGCCTACGATGACGGTCTACCTGCCAAAAGGAAAAAATACGGGTGTGGCGATCGTTGTGTTCCCAGGTGGGGGCTACCAGGGGCTGGCCATCGATCTCGAAGGCACTGAGGTCTGCGACTGGCTAGTGACAAAAGGGATCACGTGCGTGCTATTGAAATATCGCGTGACAAGTGTGGGTCCGTATCCGAAATCCGGGCCCTATCCGGAATCGCCGATGGCTTTGGAAGATGCGCAGAGAACGATGGGGCTGGTGCGCCTTCACGCGGCGGAGTGGCATATCAGCCCGCGCAAGATTGGTGTGCTCGGGTTTTCAGCTGGTGGACATCTGGCAGCAGCAATCAGTACGCACTACGCGAAGCGTTTGTATCGTGCTGTCGATGCCGCTGACAAGGAAAGTTGCCGCCCCGACTTTGCGGTGGCTATGTATCCGGGCCATTTGTCGCTTACCGCGGCGGAGTGGGATGCAAAGCAGGGCACCAAAAAATTCGTGGTTCCCCATCCGCCAAACGCCGATAAAGATCTGGCGTTGAATCCCGAAGTTCCCGTGACCTCTCAGACGCCGCCTACGTTCCTGCTGCAAAACGAGGATGACCACGTCGACAATGTCAACGACTCGCTGGCTTATTACATCGCACTGAAGAACGCTGGCGTTCCAGTGGAGATGCACCTATACGCTCAGGGAGGGCACGGGTTCGGATTGCGACGCGCAAAGCTTCCAGTAACAGCATGGCCTCAGTTGGTAGAGACGTGGCTAGTCACGATCGGTATGAGCTCATAGCAAGTCAGGCCGTTTGACTTCTCACATTCGGCCTTCAAGACGGCTGAATGTGAGAGGCGTTCCCTGCTACAGCTTCTTTCCAGAGCAGCCTGGGTGACCGCAGTCGCATTCGAGTGTAGTGACCCCTTTGGAGTCTTTGCAAAAAGTGGAACAGTAGTCGGAGCCTTCAGCGGCCATACAGGTACAGGTTTCATGAGCACATTTTTTCGTTGCCATTCGTGTTCCTCCTGGTGAGTCTGAAGAAATCGGATGCTTCGATCCGAGAAATAGATGTAACTACCGGCTACTTTCGAGCAGGTGTTCTGCATGTTTCAGGCTGGTTTCAGTCAGCTTGGCACCACTCAGCATCCTCGCTATCTCCTGCGTGCGCTCCGCACTCTCCATAAGGCGAACGTGGGTCTGAATGCGCCCCTGCTTCTCGGTCTTTTCGATGAGGAAGTGCTGATCGCCGAACGCCGCGATCTGGGGAAGGTGCGTGATACAGAGCACCTGCTGCCCCTTTGAGAGCGTCTTCAACTTGCGCCCGACCGCTTCAGCCGCACGCCCTCCGATGCCGATGTCGATCTCATCGAAGACCAGTGTCCGCGGCAGCGGAGCCCTCTTTTTTCTTGCGCCAGCCCCGCCACTTCCCTCCTCCACCGTCACCTTGAGCGCCAGCATCACGCGCGACATCTCCCCTCCCGACGCAATCTCATCGAGCGGCTTCATGGGCTCACCTGCATTGGTTGCAATCAGGCAGCCGACCGTGTCCCATCCATGAGCCGTCCATCGCGCCGAATCTTCTTCGGCAATCACCTGGATGTTGAACCTAACCTGCATCGCAAGATCGTTAATCTGGGCTTCTGCCAGCTTTTCGAGCCTCACAGCCGCCGACTGTCGCGCCGCCGTAAGATCCCCTGCGGCATTGCGATATACCTCTGCGTCCCGAATCTCCTGTGCCTTCAACTCCACCAGCAGCGCATCACGATTTTCCACCTCAGCAAGCTGCCGCGCCGCCTCCTGGCCGAAAGCGATCACTTCGGCCAGCGTCTGGCCATACTTCCGCTTCAGCCGGTCGAGTGCCGCCAGACGATCTTCGATCTCTTCCAGCCGCCCAGGGGCTGCATTGATATTTTCAGCAAAATCCCGGACCTCTGTACTGACATCCTCAACGGCGGCCTTGGCGGCGGCGAGTTGTTGCGCCGGTTCCGCAAATCGCACGTCGTAGCGCGCCAGCTCTTCCACATGCTTCAAAGCAGCCGAGAGTGTCGTCTCCGCCGAGTTCTCTGCTTCATACAACATCTCGTGCGCGCTCATCGCTGCGTTATAGAGCTTCTCCGCATTTCCCAGAACGCGCTTTTCCGATTCAAGCTGTGCATCCTCATCAGGTGCCTCGAGCCCCGCATCGTCGATTTCTTTACTTTGAAACCGCCACAGATCGGCCATCCGCAGGCGATCCTGCTCCGCGGACTCCAGCAATGCCAGCCGTTCGGTAGTCGCCTTCCAAGCCCCATAAGCTGCCGCAACTGCTGTCATGACTGCTGAATCAGTACCCAAACCCGCAAAACGATCCAGTAGCACGCGTTGCTGGGTCTCGTCGAACGATCCCATCGTCTCGCCTTGCGCGTGAACGAGTGCTAACTCCGGCGCAAGCTGCCGAAGAACTCCCACCGTCGTCGGCTGATTGTTGACGAACACTCGCCCCTTGCCGTTGGCGACAATCTCCCGCCGCAGCAGGATGTCGTCCGACTCCACCTCGATCCCGTTGGCTTCGAGGATTGCCAGCGCGCCCGGAGTCATCTCAAACACACACCCCACGACTGCTTTCTCTGCCCCATGCCGCACCACGTCACTCGAGGCTCTTCCGCCAAGCAACAGCGCCAGAGCATCGATTAAAATCGATTTTCCGGCCCCGGTTTCGCCGGTCAGCAGGTTCAGGCCACGGCCAAAGCTGGCCACCGTCCGGTCGATCACCGCGTAGTTTTCCACCCTAAGTTCCAGCAGCATTGCAGCCTCGAATCACAACGTATCGCGAGCATAGCAAACCGCCCGCTCTGTGTGGGTTCTTTCGGCCCAGAA
>JBDTDX010000028.1:0-7349 GCA_039922815.1 Granulicella sp. | reverse complement strand
GCAAGAATAGCAGCCAACCTAATTTGTTCACTCTGCGTATCGAGTAAAAGGCTTGATATTTCGCCAGTTATTGAATCAGATAAACGCGGATCCCCAACCTCATGGATTGCTTCAGCCTTCAAAGCATCGGACACTTTCGCATTTTTTAGAAATGACAGAACAGAGGCATCCGTAGTCGGGTCATTCGGCCTTATTTTGGTCAGCGCTCCAGCGAGAATCGCGTAGCTCTCGTTGTTGATATCGTCTCTCCCAAACCTACTCTGAAGTGAGATGACAACAGAGTCTGGCACAGTGGGACGGAGTTCGGTCGCGGCCAGAATCGACCCCATCTGAACACCTCTATCGGTGTCATCGATCGATGCGAGAATGCTCGGCATTAACGGCTCCAGTTCCTCTGTGCTATTCGGCCTTCTGGACGATAGCTGGCTAACTGCGAGTGACGCGTAGCGGCGCACTCTTACGTCAGGATTCTTCAGATCCGCCGCAAGCAAGGGATTCAGCTTTGTGAAGTCCAAAGCCGGATCACTCACTGCGGCTTCCACGGACGCTATAAACGCTGACTGGTTGAACGTACCGTTTTGTATCTGTACAGGCATTTTCGCGGTTTCGCTGACGAGCGTAGACCGCTCCGCAAGCTGTCCGAACGCTAATCCTACGGCGAGCATCCACAAAACGGCACAATGTGAAAGACCTTGCATTCAGGCTGCTCCTCGCTTTCAATTTCCCAATCGGGATGGAAAAGGCACAGAATCTTTCGGGAAACGATTCGCGCTTCAATCTCGCTGCATTTTTCAAAGGACCTGATGGTTAGCGGCGGAGTTCGGCGCTTGGCTCTGGGTCGAGGCGGACCGGGGGGGTGACCATGGCGCTGGTGTCTTTGAGGGCGGCGATGTCTTTGTCGTAGCGGCCTGCGATGGAGTTGGCGCGGATGCTGACCATCTCTTCGAGCATCTTCATGCCGTCGCGCAGGTAGCTCATGCGGCTGCGCTCGTCGTGGCCCCAGGTGACGGGGACTTCGACGATGGTGTATTTGAGCTTGCGGGCGATGAAGAGGATCTCGGGATCGAAGCCCCAGCGCTCGATGCGCTGCAGGCGGAAGATGACCTGTGCGGCGGGGCGTTTGAAGGCTTTGAAGCCGCACTGGGTGTCCTTGAAAGGGAGGCCCATGACGGTGCGGGTGATGGCGTTGAAGCAGCGGCCGAAGAACTGGCGGTAGAGCGGCTGGTGGATGGTCTGCCGGGTGCGATCCATCCAGCGGGAGCCGATGGCGACGTCTGCGCCGGCGTCGAGCGCGGCGAGGAGGCGGCCAGCCTCTTCCATGGGGGCGGAGAGATCGGCGTCGGTAAACATGACGATCTCGCCGGAGGCCTGGAGCAGGCCGTTGCGGACGGAGTACCCTTTGCCGCGGTTGCCGGGGTTCTGGATCAGGTGCAGGTAGGGATATTGCTCCATCCATCGGGTGATGATGGCGGAGGTGTTGTCGCGGGAGCCGTCGTCGACGACGAGGACTTCGGCGTCCCAGCCTTCGGCTTCGACGCACTGCATGACCCGCTCGAGAGTGGACTCAATACGAGCGCTCTCGTTGTATGCCGGAATGACAATACTCAGGTGTGGGGGTGCCATCTACATCTCAAACTTTCAGAACTTATGTCCCTGGATCGGACATTCTCCTACGTTACCATTTAGACGATCCGCTTGCTTGTGAGATGCAAACAGTTTGAAACACAATGGGTTGGTCCACGTCAAAATTGAGGATGGGTGCTCACAACGGGCTGCATCCCATTACAATCGTGTGGAGAGACCAGTGGACGTGGGGGCAGAAGGCCAACCCGCAACCCTCAGATTCGAGAGGGCGCTACCAGGGGCAAAGGGAGAATATCCATGACCAAAGCAGACCTCGTCGACCGTGTGACTTCCCTCGGCGACCTTACGCGCCGTGACGGAGAGATTATTGTAGAGACGCTGTTCGACTCGGTGATTGGCGCGCTGAAGTCGGGCGACAAGATCGAGATTCGCGGCTTCGGCAGCTTTCGCACGCGGCAGCGCACGGCGCGTACGGGTCGCAACCCGAAGACGGGCGACAAGGTGGAGGTGCCGGCCAAACGAGTTCCCTTCTTCAAGCCGTCGAAAGAGCTGCGGGATGCTGTAAATCCCGGTGGCAAGAAGACGACGAGCGCGAAAGAAGTGAAGCAGGTCGATCCGCACCATCCTCCAGCGATGTAGATTGAGTGGCGTGATGCCGCTTTAATTTGTTGGGGCGATGCCGACTACGCTCATCATTCTGCCGGTGAATCCGTGCTCGATGCGGTGGGAGAAGTATTTTCTTTCGCCTGAGGGTTCGAGGGTGCAGCCGGTGCATTCGCCGACGACGACAATTCGATTGGAAGGAACGCCGCTGTCGAGGAGTTGGCGGCGATTGGCCTCCCAGAGGTTGAGGCGATCTCTGTCGAAGAGTTGGGCTGCGTAGGGGAATCTCTCGGCGAAGGCAGTGTGGAGCTCCTGGCCGACGGTGTAGCAGCAGGGGCCGATGGACGGGCCTACGGCGGCGATGAGGTCGGCGGGACGCGAGCCGAATTCTTTTGACATGGTGGCGACCCCGATTTCTACGATTGCGGCAGCTGTGCCGCGCCAGCCGGCGTGAAAGACGGACACGACTCGCTTTGCTGGGTCGATGACCATGACGGGGACGCAGTCGGCGGTCTGGATGGCGAGGAGCGTGTTGGGGAGGGCGGTCATGAGGCCGTCGCCTTCGACGAGGGCACGGTTGTCAGGTGTGGTGTAGGGGCCGGTGTCCGCAGTAACGATGTGGGTGCGGGTGGAGTGGATCTGACGCAGGGTGATGGCTGGTGGAGCTTGCTCGGATGGGGCGGTTCCGGCGACGGCGCGCATGAGGAGGCGGCGGTTTTCGGCGACGTGGGCGGGGTCGTCGTCCTTCGTCCAGCCCAGATTGAGGGATTTGCCGCCGTAGACCTCGGAGACGCCGCCGGAGCGCGTGCTGAAGCCGTGACGGAGCCATGGGTACTGCTTCCACTCCGCGATTTGCATCAGGTTCACGCTCTGCTCCTCAGTAGAAACAATTAAGCTACTTTTTTCGCGCCATGTGTGGACCTGGGGCATCTACTGTTCTGAGTAAAAAGCCAAGGGGGCGTCGTATGCAACCGGCGGCAGGCTCTTCGTGACATTTGCAGATTCGGCACGTCTTAGCACAGGAATACCGCCCTTGAAACTTTCGCCGTGCAGAGGCGGCGTTTAGGCTAGAATTGCAACCTGACGAGCCACAAGGTAAGATACCGCGATTGCGTTCCTAGAGAGTACATGATCACTTTGACATCCCAGTTTCTGCGTTCCCGCATCGGCAAGGTATGCGTCGCCATTATTGGCGCTACTCCTGCTGAAATGATTGAAAAAGCGTCCGCCGTTGTTAAAGAGACGCCATTTCTGGAGTTTCGACTCGATTATCTCGACAAGCCTGCGCTTGCGATGCCCAAATTCAAACAATTTTTTGCGGATAATACGGCTGCGATCGGTATTGCAACCTGTCGCCGCACTGCCAACGGCGGCAAGTTTGCAGGTTCGCTGGCAGCGGAGTTGGATATTCTGACGAATGCCTCGACGGCCGGATTCCACCTGATCGACCTTGAAGTCGAATCCGCCGAATCCTTGAAAAAAGGCGAGTTGCAGAAGCTGCGCGAAGGGAGCGCTGCCCTGCTGATCAGCCATCACGACTTTGAAGCAACCAAAGATCTGGACGGCGTGTATGCGCGCATCCAGAAGTTTGAGCCGGATTTCGTGAAGATCGTGCCGACGGCGAAGACGCTGAGCGACAACGTGACGCTGATCCGGTTTATCGAGCGCATCAGCGACCACACGAACATTGTGGGGATCTGTATGGGGGACGCGGGCATCATCTCCCGCGTGCTTGGGCTGCGTGCTGGCGGGGCGTTTACCTTTGCGGCGGCGAGCACCGGTGCTGAGACCGGGCCGGGCCAGATTGACGCGCGGAAGCTGTTCGATGTGTATCGGATCGACCAGGTGGACGCGGCGACGAAGGTGTATGGTGTGGTGGGCAATCCAGTGAAGAGCTCGCTGTCGCCGGTGATGCTGAACACGGCGTTTCGCCGGGAGACTTTGAATGCGGTGTATCTCGCGCTGCAGACGACCAAGCTGCCGGACCTGCTGAAACTGATCGACGAGATCCCGATCCGGGGTTTGAGCGTGACCATGCCGTTCAAGCAGGAAATCCTGCCGTATCTCGAAAAGACGGACCCGCTTGCCACCGAGATCGGCGCCTGCAATACGATTCTGCGTGCGCCTGATGGCAAGCTGTACGGCTTCAACACGGATGTTGCTGCGATCGTGGGATCGATTGAAAAACGGATGCCAGTGCGTGGTGCCAAAATACTGGTGCTGGGTGCGGGCGGGGCTGCGCGGGCTGCGGTGTTTGGGCTGCGCGATAAGGGTGCCGAGGTCTTCATCCTGAACCGTACGCCGGAGACGGCGCGCAAGCTGGCGCGGCAGTCGGGCGCAAAAACGATCAAACGGGAGGCGCTGGCGAAGACGTCCTTCGACGTGATCGTGAATGCGACCCCGGTCGGCATGGCCGGGATGAAGACCGCAACGCTGCTGGAGCCGAAGGAGTTGAACGCCAAGCTGGTTTTCGACCTGGTGTATAACCCACTGGAGACGCCGCTGCTGCGGATGGCGCGGCAGAAGGGCATTCCGATTATTACGGGCGTCGAGATGTTCGTGCAGCAGGGGGCAAGGCAGTTCGAGATATGGACGGGCAAGCCTGCTCCGGAGGAAGAGATGCTGCGCGTGGCGCTGCATGCGCTGCGGCAACAGGCGGAGAGTGCTCCTCCTGTGGAGAAGGCTGCGAAAGAAAAGCCTGCGCATGTGGAGAAGCCGGTGAAAGAGAAGCCTGCGCATGTGGAGAAGCCGGTGACGCCTGCAAAGCCGAAATCGAAACCGAAACCGAAATCCAAGGCTGCAAAGAAATAGAAAAAGCCCGGCTGCTGCCGGGCTTTTCTTTGGGTGCGGTTTCCTCGATGGTGTATAGGACGGGCTTTCAGCCCTTGCTCCCTTGCTGGCAAGGAACATGGGGCTGCGCCCCATGCTGGTATGGCAACGGGCCGTTGGCCGTTGGCGGTTCGACTCTATACCTTCGCGGAAACTGCTCTAGCGCTTCAGGTGGGCGGCTACTTGACGAGGTAGTAATCGACGGTCGCGACGACTCTTACTTTTTTCATGATGCTGGCATCGGTGTCTCCACCGCCGCCGTCTTCGCCTACGGAGGCGCTCCCGGCTGGCGCGATGGAAAAGACTCCCTGGTTTGCGGAACGGATGGAGCCGACCTGGCTGCCGGAGTCGGCGGCGAAACGCTCGGCGGAGGCGCGGGCGTTGCGGGTGGCCTCGGTGATCATGTCGGGCTTGAGGGCGTTGAGACCGGTGAACTGATACTTGATGCCGCCCTGCCCGTTCTCTCCGCCGACGACGATGCCGGCCTGAACGAGGGTTGCGGTCTTCTGGCCGGCCATGGCGATCTTGTCGACCTCTTTCGATTGAACGGTGACGGTCTGCTGCACGATGTAGCGGCTGACGGCCTGACCGTTGCCGTACTCGTTGGCCTGCCGGTCTGTGACTTGAATCTGGCCGACGGAGATCTCCTGCGGGGAGATGCCCTGGGCTGCGAAGAACTTGAGGATGGTGTCTTTATCGGACTCACTTCTGGCGAAGACCTGGGGGAGATCGTTGCCCGCTTCTTTGAAGGTGACGGGCCAGATGGCGGTGTCGGATTTGACGATGCGCTCGACCAGACCTTTGACGGTTACATATCGATCGGCTAGCTTGAGGTCCTTGATCTGCGAGCCGAGCACCCAGCCGCCGAGGACGAGGCCGAAGAGGAGGCATACGCCGAGGAGTGCTGCGGGGACTACTAAACCGCGTTGTTCAGACTCCATGTGCCCTCCGGTTACAGGTGCAGGATGATTCATGTGGGGAGGAAAGTCAATGGCAAAAACCGCAGATTCCCTTCGGGAATGACAAACAAAAATAGGTGGCGGCGTGGTTAAAAGGCGCGCCCTTTCAAAACAGATTGGGCAGTACGCAAAAGGAGAGCCCCGGCGTTGGCCGAGGCTTATTCAAAGTAAGGTGCGATGAGTTATATGGACTTGCCTTCGGCGGAGGCCAACTTCTCTTCGCCTTCGCGCTTGAGGGCGTTGGCGTTGTCGTACTTCTGGCCGTCGTCGCCGGCTTCGCTCCAGAGCTTTTCTGCCTCCTGAACCTGCTGCTGGGCTTCGCTACGATCGATCTCGGAGGGTTTGAGGGCGGTTTCGGCGAGGATGGTGACGCGCTCGGGGAGCACTTCGACGAAGCCCCAGGCGACGAAGAACTTCTGGTCGCCGGAGGTGCCGCCGTGGAGGCGAACCTCGCCCGCACTCAGCTCCGCCAGCAACGGCGCAGCGCCGTAGAGCGCCTCGAGGTAGCCGGACATGGAGGGCAGCTCGACGGATTCCGCGGTGGCATCGAGCAGCACGCGATCCGGCGTGACCAGCCGCACCGCCAACTGCCCCGTGTTGTTTGTGGTCTGTGCCATGGTTATACCGTTTGCTTCATCTTCTCGGCTGCGGCGAGCACGTCCTCGATGCCGCCCTTGAGGTAGAAGGCCTGCTCGGGGATGTCGTCGTGCTTGCCGTCGATGATCTCCTTGAAGCTGCGCACCGTGTCCGCAACCTTGACGTAGGCGCCGGGGATTCCGGTGAAGATTTCAGCGACGTGGAAGGGCTGCGAGAGGAAGCGCTGTACCTTGCGGGCGCGCTTGACGGTGAGCTGATCCTCTTCGGAGAGCTCGTCCATGCCGAGGATGGCGATGATGTCCTGAAGGTCCTTGTAGCGCTGGAGGATCTGCTTGACGCCCTGCGCCACGTCGTAGTGCTCCTGCCCAACGATGCGTGCCGAAAGGATGCGCGAGGTGGAGGTGAGCGGATCGACGGCGGGATAGATGCCGAGCTCGGACAGCGGACGGGAGAGGAGCATGGTTGCGTCGAGGTGGGCGAAGGTGGTTGCAGGCGCGGGGTCGGTGAAGTCGTCGGCGGGAACGTAGACGGCCTGGACGGAAGTGATTGAACCCTTCTTGGTGGAGGTGATGCGCTCCTGTAGTTCGCCCATTTCGGTGGCGAGGTTCGGCTGGTAGCCGACGGCGGACGGCATACGGCCGAGCAGCGTCGAGACCTCGGAACCGGCCTGGGTGAAGCGGAAGATGTTGTCGATGAAGAGCAGCGTGTCCGAACCTTCTTCGTCGCGGAAGTACTCGGCGACGGTGAGGCCGGTGAGGGCGACGCGGAGACGTGCCC
>JBDTDX010000027.1:0-5870 GCA_039922815.1 Granulicella sp. | reverse complement strand
GAGAACGATGGCGCAACGATCGCCTCTACGAACAGCTTGGCAATCTCCTCCGCCGCTGCACCGTCCACCTCGCGATTGACCCCGATGACGCTGCCAAAAGCCGACACTGGATCCGCCTCGAGCGCTCGCTTGTAGGCCTCGAGCACAGTCGCGCCTGTTGCCGCTCCGCACGGATTCGTATGCTTGATGATCGCCACGGCCGCATCTGCCGCATCCAGTCCGAACTCGCTGACCAGCTCCCAGCAGGCGTCGAGATCGACAATGTTGTTATAGCTAAGCTCTTTTCCCTGCAACTGCTTGCCAGCGGCGACGCCTCGGCCGCTTCCATCTATATAGAGAGCAGCTTTTTGATGGGGATTCTCTCCATACCGCAACGTCTTTGCCAGGGAATCGATGATTCTCATGACCGGAGGGAACGTCTCCGTCGTATATACAGCCGCGCCACTAGGCTCCGTGATGGTCTCGAGCGCGGTCGCAATTCCTGCGTCATAGGCCGCTGTTACGGCGAAGGCCTGCTTCGCCAGCCGCCACCGTGTTGCCCGGCTCAAGGCACCTGCATTTGCCTGCATCTCTTCGGCCAATCCGGCGTAGTCGGTGATCGAGGTCACAATTGCCACATCGTCAAAATTCTTCGCCGCCGACCGTACCATTGACGGGCCGCCAATGTCGATATTTTCAATCACCTCTGCAAATGCAACGCCGGGCCGCTGCGAGGTCTTCTCGAAGGCGTACAGGTTCACCACGACCATATCGATTGCTTCGATCGCGTGTTCCTTCACCGCTGCCATATGCTCTGCGTTGTTGCGGATATGCAGGATGCCGCCGTGCACCTTTGGGTGCAGCGTTTTGACCCGACCGTCCAGCATCTCCGGAAAGCCGGTTAGATCGCTAATGTCGCGCACAGACAGGCCTGCCTCGCGCAGCGCTTTGGAGGTTCCGCCGGTTGAAACCAACTCCACGCCAAGCGCAACAAGTGCCTTGGCGAACACCACAAGGCCAGTCTTGTCGGTTACCGAAAGCAAGGCACGGCGGATTGTGCGGAGATCAGAAATTGCATGGGTGGAGGGCGTCGAGGTCTTACTGAGATCCATAGTCACGTGTTTCATTTTATTCCGTTTGGCTGTTGAAAGCGTTGAACCTGCGCTTAGTGTCAAGCAGTTGAGTTGTTGTACGATATTTATGAGGGAGAGGTGGCAGAGCCCGGTTGAATGCACCTGACTCGAAATCAGACATAGGCGTAAGTCTATCGGGGGTTCGAATCCCCCCCTCTCCGCCAGCAATCCTACTAACTTTCGTATAATCAATCAAGTAAAGATAGAATAAGATACTTGAGAAATTCTTTGTAAGGCTGCGGAGTCTATGCAGTTCTCCACAATTCCGTACGATCAGCCGATTTACCTTACAGAATTGAATCCACCTTACAATGACATCGAGAGACAAGAATGGCCGGGAATTGAGCCCGGCCATTTGCCTATCACGCCGCTTTCTGCTCCACCCAGTCTGCCGTCGCGACTGGATCAAATCGGACCATAGAACCGATTCTCATGGAGGGTATTCTGCCTTGCTTCGCTAGGGCGTATACCGTCTTCTTCGAAATCGACAGTAGGTCCGCCAGTTCCTCTGCAGTCCATGCTTTGCGCCTCGATCTAATGATCCCAGCAACGCTACCATCTTTATAGTTCCCCGCTGCGACGATCGAAAGTTCGATCTTCTTGTGCGGTTTCACCTGTTCTGACCGTCCATGATTGCCTTCTTTAAGTGCGCGGGATATATGTCCTGCGTGCTATTTGATTTGGTTTAAAGAACATCAAGATTGATCCGATTTGCCAGCAAAACATCCTGACACAAATCTCAGAGGTATACCCCCCAACTCTTACAAGCACCCTCCCTTGGATATATACCGGAATACCTTGTCGCGAACTCATTGTCGTAAGATTTCTCGGTGAACCGAGCATACGAGTAACTGAGTCGGCAAAGCTGTGAGGAGTATCTCAGCCTGGCGCTTTGAGCCAAACATACTTGTTGCCCGTATCTCGGGGATTTGAGAACAGTCGATGCAAAAAATCGTATCCTTTCAGCCTTATTTTCGTCGCAAAAAGAAAATTGCAGTTGCAATCTTTGGCTCCTTTATGATGCCGTGTCACTGTGTTGGTAGGAGATGCGCCGCTCGCCAGCCGCCAACATGTCGTGGGACTGAGCTCGGATTGGCCATCTCCTCGGTTGTGGAGTATCGCCTTGCAGCGGCCGGGGGCCTAAGACACTGGACTACAGGGAATTACACGCGTACTAAAGGGAAAGCCCAGATGTGGGCTCCCCATAGACAGCGATAACGTCAAGCAGATACAGCTCGCCCCAGTCCTCGGCTGGATTCCGGGTTTCGTCGCAAAGACGAAGTATCTAGCTCAAACACCTGAATGAACGTCAGGATGTACCAGTGTGTCTACATACAAGGATGAACCATAGTGATGAAGTCGATGAAACGAGACACAAGGCTCGCACAGTACACGAAGCCAGTTAGGTTTAGTCCATTCCTTCGACGGCAGTATGCAGACTGGTTTAGGAAGGCCTTCACCTGGCAACTCTTCGCTACCCTAACGTTTTCCCACGATCAAACCAGCTGGTTTGCGAACGCTGCGCTCGGCAGGTATCTGAGGAGGATTGAGGAGGAGACCGGTGCGCCGCTGGCCTGCCTGATCGCGGAAGAGGGGGATTACAGTGTGCGTGGCGAGAACACCGGGAGGCTGCATTTCCACCTGCTTATCCATTGCGCTAAGCACTTGGACAGGCTTCACCTGACTGAAGTATGGAAAGAGGATTGCTTCGGTGGCGATCGTACGGTTGGGCCATCAGCATTGGTCTCTGGGTACGAGAGAGAGGTCTCAGGGACGTTCTACATGATGAAAGAACAACGCGATCCCGATTGGGAATGGGCGGAATGGCGGTTGGAAGGCGCGAGCAAACGGAAGCCGAAACGCTTCGCCACCAGTAGTGAGGCTCGGCGGATGTGGAAGCGTCAGCAACAGCGCGCGCAGCTGTCAGTTGATCTCGCGACGTAGCTTAAACGGACAACAGCCGGCCCACACGCTACCTGAGGGGTCGCTGGCGCGGGATCTCGCCTATCGCACGAGCAAAGTGGCTGAGCGCTGACAGAAGGCGCGGCATCCCTTCCCGAACTCGAAGACCTTATAGCCCAAGGGATGGCCCTATCCGCCATGGTCTAACACGACGGCCGCGCCTCGATAGGCACTTGGCTTTGGTACAGCTCGGCAGATCAATAGTCTCAGCATCATGAGGAACCGATGAAGATAGAAGAGATCTACGGTCTGGGCATCCTGAAGGAAGTCATGCCTCTTGGCGAAGCGGAGATCATCAAGGTCGACCAGCGCTCCTCAAACGATTGGATCAATCGTTCTGAGAAACGCCGGCAGCAACGCAATGCTGATGCAGCAGGCTTGCGTATGTCAGCGAAGCATCTGCACCTAGCCTTTAAGAACTGCACCACATCTGACGAGGTCTATGACACCTTGGTGTCCGTGTTCCTGGATGTCGCCGCGCACTACGATCCGCACTACACCAAGAAGACGGAGGAGGTCTGCAATTTCATTGAGAAACAATCGGCAGATGCCGTCATCAAGATCGACGAGTTCGGATCCGCTGTGGATTTCGATCCTCTTGGTTGTATCCGTGTTCTCGTCCGTCATCACTATCTTCAGTCCGTTTCGGGAGCGCGTAAAAAGGTTCTCGGTTATCAAAGGGGGGAGAACTGACCGCCCGCTCAGTCCTTCTTCGAGGCGGGGCCAGTGGGGTTTACATACTTCCTCACGAAATGGTTCCGTTATTACCTCCAGGCATATATTCAGACCCAAATGGGGCAGATTGAGTCGAAAGAGCACATTATGCAGCTTGATCACATCGAATCGAGCAATGTCGATGATG
This sequence comes from Granulicella sp., assembly GCA_039922815.1. Taxonomy (GTDB): domain Bacteria; phylum Acidobacteriota; class Terriglobia; order Terriglobales; family Acidobacteriaceae; genus Edaphobacter. Next base: position 1,934 of record JBDTDX010000027.1, on the reverse strand, counting down.
ATGGATGGAACATTGGCGGGCTCCCTCACGCGGATGGCAACTAGGTCGACCAGTGGGGTGTGCATTGGGCGGCTGTTGGAAAGTTGCCCGGCGTCTTCGGGCTCTCCTAAAGCACATCGCAACCTTCCCTGACGCGATCTGACCGAACTTACTCTCGATCTCAAATCGAGCTCTCTACCAGCGGCGAAGACCTGATCGGGCTCGCTCGTCTCCACCAATCGCGTGTGTCTCCTTCAGCAAAGTCTGAGATTCACGCGCCATACTCGCACCTTCAAGGAAATCAAATGCTCAATGAATTAGGTAACAAAGTAGTGCTGGTCGACAGCGAACTCCAGCGGCGCAGCCAATGCGCTTTATACATGCCTACCACGGTCGACCCCTTGCAGGGACCTTCCGACAGGACGTTCCGCTGGGCCATCAACGAAAGGTCTAGGGGTAAGATCCGATCACCGGAGGAGCTCCGACAGCGCTTTACTGAGGAATGGGTGAAAGACTGGGCGGGGCCCGAGAAGGACGAAGCTTACTGGAAGGGGCCACATGCCACTGGGCCATTTGGCCGGCACATGTATACGTTTCTGCTCAAGTACGAAGTCATTCAACCCTTTCAGCCGTATACACTCCAGTTGGAGCAAGGCCAGGTCAGCGGTGAAAATGCCCTCGTGATTTGGAAGAAGCATCGAAGTGCACCAATCCCGATGGTGATCGATGCCGTTCTCCGACGCCCGCGCCATACGCTGATTCCGGATTACAAGGTGCTGGCCCAGTGGCTCGCGGCAAGACAGGAAGTTGAAACCGTCAATCTCGGCATTGCACATATACCAATGGTCTCGGGCGAGTTCTGGACAACAAAGGATGTGAATGAGCGACTGGCGCGACAATGGATCAACACGATCGTAGATCAAGTGGCGACCCAGCAAGATTTCCCTCGTGCAGGGACTCAATGCGCTACTTGCTCGCGGCCTTGTACTGTCGTGTTCAAAGGCCCTCTTGGTCCTGACCGGGACTGACGGTCATACGGACTTCTTTGAAAGCCATATGTCGGTACCGGGTTCTTGCCGTCGCCGAGGAACCACCGTGACGTTGAGGTCGTGGACAAGCAATCGCCGCCTGCCGTCCTTTGAGACCCAGTGTTAACTGTAATGAGAATTAAGGAGAGAGTTTGTTCAACAACGCTGCATCTCAAGACTTTTCGTCTCGATCAGGCAAAGATGCGACCCGCGACCAAGGGCCTCCCAGTCCATGATCTGCTCCTCTTGCGGTGGCAAACACTTCGTCAAGTCGCTTGCTGGGGAGTCCAATGGCGGATATGGATCAGTCGAATTCCGGCGGCCACCGCGGGCTTCCAACCATTGGTTTGTGTTCGTCTGTCTTGGGATGCGGATGTTTGTGAAGGATAACTCCGCTTTAGCTGTGGTGTGTCAACAGGTTGTTTACATCGAGTCCTGAACGGCTGATGGGTGGCACTTGTCCGAGGCTAGCATGGGGGCGGTGCCAGTTGTACTGGTGATTCCATGGTTTCAGGGCTGCGGCTCGTTCTGCGGAGTTCTCATAGCGTTGGACATAGGCCCATTCTCGGATGGCGGTTTGGAGGAAGCGTTCGGCTTTCCCGTTGGTGCGGGGGGTGTAGATGCGGGTGCGTTTGTGGGTGATCTCCAGATCGCGGCAGGCAGCGGCGAAGGCATGGGCGTAGAAGCAGGGTCCGTTGTCGGTGAGCACGCGCCGGGTGCGGATGCCGAGGCGCTCGAACCAGGCGGTGGCCTCGTGCAGGAAGCTGGCCGAAGAGGCGGCCTTCTCATCCGGATACAGTGCCGTGTAAGCGATGCGCGAGTGATCGTCGATGGCGACGTAGAGGAACTCCCAGCCTGCGCCGCGGGTCTCGTCCTGAGGGTTGCCGGTGATGCGACGTCCGGTCCTTGACGATGCGTGCGAGCTTC
>JBDTDX010000026.1:0-7361 GCA_039922815.1 Granulicella sp. | reverse complement strand
GGTCGGCGCGGCGCATCTTGATGTCGTCCATGGTGCGGTCCGCGGTGACCTTGCCGTAGTCCTTTCTGGTTGCGCCGAAGCACTTGTCGAACTTCTGCAGGAGGTCCTTGATCTTGAAGTGGGTGGGGGCCTCTGCGGGTACGTAGTTGCGGAGCAGGGCGAGGGTGACACCAAGGATCGAAAGGAACTTGCCGCGGGCGGCGTCGTTGACGCGGGCGACGTCCTTGGCGAGGCGATCGGCGTTAAGGAAGGCGGTCACGGGCACAGCCTCCTTGGTTTCCTTATCGATCATGAGCGCCATGCCGATGCCGCAATTGGGGTGGCAACCGCAGGAGAGCTGGCCCCAGTCGTGGGTCGGTCCGTGAACGAGGTCGGCCCAGTCGGAGAAGGTGGACATGAAGGAGATGGGGAACCAGTCGCGGATGGGCTCGCCGAGGCCGGTCTGATTTTTGACGTCGTGCGCCATGTGCGAGAGGGTGTATCGCTGCGCCATGCGACGCTCATCAGAGATGGCCTCATCGCGGCCGGTGAAGCTGACCGGCTGGAAGGAGAGGAAGTTGATCTTCTTCGGGTTGTCGAGCGCGAACTTGATGATGTTGCCGACCTGCTCGTTGTTGATGCCGTTGATGATGCAGGTGACGGGAACGATGTCTACGCCGGCCTCGTGCAGGTTATGGATGGCCTGGAGCTTTACGTCGAACGCATTACCGACCTTACGGTGCGAGTTGGGCGCGTTGCCGATACCGTCGAACTGGAGGTAGGCGTAGCGGAGACCGGCTTCAGCGGCAGCCTTTGAGAACTCCTTGGACTTGGCGAACTCGATGCCGTTGGTCGCGGCCTGGACGGAGGTGTATCCGACCTTGCGGGCGTAGGCGACGGCGTCGAGGAAGTAGGGGCTGAGCGTGGGCTCGCCACCCGAGAACTGCACGGACATCTGGCGCTTGGGCTTGATGGTCACGGCGTTGTCGAGCATGGTCTTGATCTCGTCCCAGGTGAGTTCGTGGACGAAGCCAACCTGGTTGGCGTCCATGAAGCAGGGGTCGCACATCATGTTGCAACGGTTGGTCAGGTCGATGGTAAGAACCGAGCCACGACCATGGGTGATGGTCGAGGTGCCGTGGTCATGGAGCTTTTCGTCATTGTGGGCGCGGATGTCGCGGCCGGGGAAGACCTCTTCGAGGTGCTTGAAGAAGGCGGTGTCGATGGACATGAGGTCTTCAAAGTGGCCATGGATCGGACAGTCCTTGACCATCAGGATCTGGCCGTCGCGCTCGATGATCTGCGCCTTGATCTCGCCGACCTTCTCGTTCAAAAGAATCTCGTGGGGAAGCTTTCCATCGACGATCTGCTGGCGGATCTCCGGGATGCAACGCGGACAGAGGGAGTCGGTCGTGCGGGGCCAGTCAAGGGGTGGCTTTTCTTTCTGATAGCTCTTGAGGAGGGGCTTGTCGCTCCACTTGGGCGTAAAGCTGGCATTGGGGCTGAACGAGTTCAGCTTGTTGAATACGGACCAACCACCCTTTGCCACGACGACGAGCGCCTTTTCAAAAATCTTTGCTGGTTTCTTAGCCATGGTGTCTTTATCTCCTGAATTGTGCCGATGTGTCGTAGCTCGTCGACGGTGTGACGTGAATCACTTCTGAAAGGGTACCTGAGCCACGGACGCACGCGAAGTACGCTTCCGGGTTCCGGCAACGTTCGTTGGATGTGAGGGTAGCGCCGGTGGGTTCATTTAAGAAGTCTTTCTTATTGAACGGCAGGTTTCTGCATTGAACGGTTGCTAGAACGCACAAACGGGTGAAGTTACATGGTTTGGCCGGTCGAAATATTGTTCAGGATCTGTTGCATAAAGACGACGCGAATGTGAACGCGTTTGGCGAAATCAGGGAGAAATTCGGTAATGATGTCGTCGATGGGGTTGCTGGCGATGCCGATGATGATGCGCCGGACGGTGGAGGGCCCGTTGACGGCGACGCCAGGAACATAGAGGTTGGAGATTTCGGCGCTGATGGGGTAGGTAAGCAGGGTGCTGTAGTTGATCATGGGCGTCCCGTCGTCGTGCTGCGAGATGACGGTGTGGCCGATGGCGTGGATCAGGCGGCGCGGAACGGGGGCTGTCGGCATCCGGTGATAGTGGGGGTCTTGATGGAGGAGAGAAGCAAGTGCGAAGGTGGAGAAGAACTCGCCGGTGGCGTCCTGAGAGACGCTGTAAACGATGTAGCGGCCGAAGCCCTTGAAGCCGGGACCATAGGCGGTATGTGAGTCGATGCCGATGGTAAATCCCGCAGTGAGGCCGATGGTGGCGAGATTGGCGGGATCGATGACGTTGCGGACCGCGAGCACACCTTTCTGGCGCGGGGTGAGCATCAAGGGCTCTGGGAAGTTGAGGAAGCGTTGATAGGGGCTGCGGTCGGGGGTGGGCGCGCAGGGAGGCTGTATGGTGTCCGTGGTGACGATGGCACCGGTGCGGTCGTCAGGTTTGCAGGGCAGGATTGCCGGAGCCGAGGAAGAGCTTGTCTGGAGCGCGCTGGGGGCGTCGGGGAGAATGTCCAGAGGCGTGACCTCGGCCACGATTGCAGGGGGAGGGGTCAGGTCGTGCACAAAATCTTGCTCGAAACCCTGCGCTGACAAACTAGTGGCGATCTGTAGAAGGGCGAGTACCCCTATTGATCGCATCATCCCTGGCATCGCTTGACCCCTCGTTGTTCCCGTCATCAAAAGGACGACGGGAACAACGATTTAGTTGCGCGGCTGTTTGAGGTGGATGACGGTCAAGGCGTCACTCAGGAATTCTTTGGCGAGGAAGCTGAGGGCTGCTCCTCCCATCGCACTGCCAAAAGTGCTGGCGGTTTCACCGAAACTCCGATTGACCTGGGGGTAATAAGCATTTGTGAGGGCGGCAGCCATGAGGTTTCCGCCGATCATCGAGTAATTGGGTTCGCGCCGGCCGTCGTCACTGCGGGTCACCAGAGCGCGCGAGGCAGCATAAATTCCGCGCCTCATGATGGTGTGGCCGTGCCCTAGCTGATAGTAGCGAGGGTCCTGGTGGAAGACAGGAGCCATAACGCCGTCGATGAATACCTCTTCCGTGTACCCGTGGAGGGCGGCTGCGCCTAATCGTTCGCCAAAGGCACCTTTGTCGACGCCGTAGTTTGGGGTGCCGTCGGTGATGTGGTCGAATCCGGCGGAGAGGAACCAGCCAAGAACGGAGAAAGGGGTGGCACCACTTACCAGGCCGAGCTTGACCTTGGCTCCAGCGTTGAGCCTGGGGGCGAGTTGGTTCGGGAGAATATTCTTGGTCGTGGGAGAGGCCATCTGTTTGGCGCGCTCCTCATCCGGCCTTAATATATCGAAGCGGCTTCGCAATCCCTGCCCTGCAGCAGGCTCTGGCAGGAGGCTGGAGGAGGCCGGAGCGATGGCATCGGGGGCATCTGGCAGGTCAAGCTTCGCGAGGGCGTTGGCGTTCGAAGGAGCTAAAGGTTGACTGGGCTGCGACAGGGCAGGTGACGCGCAGAGAACAGCGATTGCCAGTAACAGGAAAAATCTCGGTTCTATGCTGAATCGGGCGGACCGGCGTGCCGTGCTCAAAGGGTGTACCTCGGGCTTCCTATTGCATTTACCAAACAGTAGATGTGCGTGGGAGATGGAAGGCTTCAATTGGATTATTCTACGTGGCTAGCTCTTCAAGGTAGACACACTCTCTTGAAACGCTCACTAGTTAACGGACGCGCGGCAAGCAGCAAGAGTTGTATTGTGGGCCAAAGCACCCCGCAATCGTTACCAATGCAGCACTGCAACCGTAAATAACCGGCATTTGCGTTGACCCGCGTTTTTCCACCTCCGTATAACGAAGGGTGGAGAGGTGTGTTCATGAGCGATGCAGGAGCGAAGCGTCCGTGGGAGCAGCGGCTGCATGAGGCTGCGGGTACGGTGGAAGACGAGCTTAAGCGAGTCATTAAATACCTCAACGACGAGGTGGTGCCGGAGGTGCGGCAGAGCAGCTCGGACGCGCTGCGGGCCGCTGCCGCGGAGATGAACCGGCTGGCGCAGCGGATGGATGATCGCGCGGGTACCAGAACGGCGGGGACAGGAACGCCGGGGACAGGAACGGCGGGGACAGGAAGGGCGGGAGATTCCGCGCCGCCGGCCAGCGGAGGCGCGGGGCGATCGTGAAGGCGATGCGCATGGCTGTAGTGGCGGGGATTTCCGCGCTGACGCTTGGGGTGGCGGGATGTCGCCACCAGCGGCAGCAGGTGTATGCGCCTCCGCCCCCGCCTGTGGCTTCGAGTGGACGGGATACGACGGCACGGACGGTCCCGCGCGCGGAGATGCCGACGATCCGGCCTCCGAGTGGGGAGATCAAGGGCAGGCCGGATGAGGTTGAGGTAGGGCTGGCAAGCTGGTATGGGCCGCCGTATCACAATCGCAAGGGTGCGGACGGCACGATCTACGATCAGAACGCCATGACCGCCGCGCACAAGACGCTGCCGATGGGTTCGATGGTGCGGGTCACGAATCTGGTGAACGGCGAGTCGGTGGTGGTGAAGATTACGGACCGGGGACCGTTCATCCCGGGGAGAATTATCGACCTGTCGCTGGCGGCTGCGAAGGCTGCGGGGGTGTATCAGGCTGGGGTGGTGAAGGTGCGGGTTGAGGCGTATCTGCCGCCAGTGAGGGTGGGAGCCGATCCGGGTGGGCGGTGGTGCGTGCAGATCGGCGCGTTCCTGGGCGCGGACGATGCGATCCAGCTGAAGAACGATCTGATGCGGCGGTATACGACGGCGAAGGTGATCGAGTTTCAGGGGCCGACGGGGTACTGGGTGCGGATCAATCCGAAGTGGCCGGACAAGAGTACGGCGGGGCAGATTGCTTCGAGCATTCATGTGCCGGAGGCAGAGCCGTATCTGGTGCGGACGGATTAGGTACGGCTCTAGGTAATGACGCGTTTGCCGGTGCGGCGCTCGATCTCGCGGCGGAAGTCTGCTGCGGCGGAGTGATTGGCGGAGTGTCGGATGCGGGCGCGGTTTTCGCCGAGGACGAGGATGGCGCGGCCTGCCTGCATGGCGTGGAGACTCGTGACCTCTCCATACGGGATCGTCTTTGTGCGCTGTAGCCAGAAATGCTGCGTGACGGTCATGGGGGTGAGGATGATCGTGGCCGGGATCTGCAACATGCTCAACACGTAGACGATGAGACAAAGGAGGAGGATTGCCCAGGGCATGGCGTGGTTCTGCCGCCACGCCATCCAGAAGAAGAAAGCCATGTAGATCGGAAGGAAGAGCAGCCGCGACAGCGCGTAGATGGGTTTGAGGGAGAAGACGAGACCCTCGGGAGTCTCCTTCATTCTGCCGGGGGTAAGACGGCTGCCGAAGATCAGAATGACGACCATGATGGCCACAAACGGGCCAAGAAGACGGGTAGGGTCGAAGTTGGTCATCATCGTGTCGCTCCGATGGCCGGCGGCGCGTAGTAGGGGAGCTTCTGCTGCTCGTCGTTGGCGCGTTTCACCTCGATATCGCCGAAGAGAATGCTGGGCGCGATGACGGTTTGTGGGACGGGTCCGAGGATGTTGTCGACGAAGGGGACGCCGCCGGCGGCGAGGATGCCGGAGCGGAGGCTGCGCGCGTCGAGCTCGTCGAAGTTTGCGCCGCGAACGAGCTCGCGCTTGCCATCGGGGTGGACAAGATAGAGCAGGCGCGGGGAGAGTTCGCCGCCGAGGGTTTCGACGGCGTAGACGTCACGGCCCTGCTTGCGGGCGAGATCGAGTAGCTGCTGATCCATCTGCTGGGCGGTCTGCGGCTGGGTTGACTTGAAGATGGTGTTGGCGGCGCGGGAGTGCGCGGCCTGTCCGGCAGCGGCGCGGCCATGGCCGTTGGAGTCAGGGAAGTCTTTGACCGGCTCGCGGCCAATGACGAAGTTCATGAGCTTGCCGGCGAGGACGATGTCGACCGGCTGGGCGGGTACGCCTTCGTCGTCGACGCTATAGGCGCCGAGCAGGCGCTGGCCGGCGAAGGTGGTGAGCAGCGGATCGTCCTTGACGTCGAGCAAGGCGGAGAGGACGGGCGTATGCAGGCTGGAGCTGTAAGCGCCCTGAGTGCGGGCGGCGGTGCCGACGCCGGGGCGGTCGGCTTCGATGTTGGGGAGGAACAAGGCTTGGAAGGTGTCGGCGGCGGCGTCGCCTGAGAAGAGGACGGGGCCGTGATAGTCCTCGGCTCCGACGAGGGGCGCGTTGCGTAGTTCTTCGAGGCTCTTGAGGTCGTCGAGGGTGCGCTGGTGGAAGGCGGCGGCGCTCTCGAGATCTTTTGCGAGTGCGGCGGTGGGGCCGTTGCCGCGGCTGAGCTGCATGCCGTCAGGGGCCTGCGCGGAGACGCTGATGGTGGCGTTGTAGCCGGTGTATCCGTGACGGAGGACGGTTCCTTCGGTGTTGACGAGGTAGCGATTGAGGGCGAGTCCGCGGACGTTTGCGGTGGAGGATTGGACGTTCTCCGCGTTGGCCTTGACGGCGGGATCGGTGGCGTAGAGGCCGCTGGCCTCGATGATGCGGCGCTTCCACTCGGCACGGTCGAGGTCGATGGCAACGAGCGGCTCGATCTTGACGATGGCTTTGGCGGGGGAGAAGTCGTCGGCGGTGGGTGCGGACTGGAAGCGTTTGAGCGCGGCCTGCTTGGTGGAGTAGGCGTTCAGTGCGTTCTTGTAGGCCACGTCGGTGGCGGTCCAGAGGGCGTAACGGAGGGCGTCGGGGTCGTTGTCCTCGGGAGCGAGGAGGACTGCGCCGTCTCCCTTGCTACTGCTGCTGTCAGCCTGATAGCTGCCGACGCGGACGGTGACGCGTACGACGCGCTGGTGACCGCTCTCTTCGCGGGTGAGCGCGCCGTAGTTAGCGATGGCCTCGTAGGTCGCCTGATCGTCGAGGCGGTACTCGATGAAGTAGGGGCGCTGCATGCCGGGGAGGACGAGCAGGGCCTTTTCGCGGTCGAGCTCGGCCTGCATGGCCTTGAGCATGGGGTCGGGTTTCTCTTCGGCCCGGGCTTTATTTGTAGCGGTGAAGGTTACGCATAGAAGACCGAGAGTCGCGAGTGCGGAGAGCTTGTGCAGAGAGTATGTCAATTTCATTTTGCCTCCTTCGTGGAGGCTTCGGTGAGGGGTGGCGGTGGAAGGATGGGTGGGCGGCTGTTGCCCTGTGCCTGGCGCTGGGTTTCGATGGCGGAGACGAGCATGGCGGGGGCTACGGCGCTGACGGGGATCTGGCCGGACTCTGCACCGCAGATGCCGTTGAAGACGTCCTGATGATCGCCGGTGGCGAGGATGCTGTTGAGCGCGGCCTGCGGTGTGCCGACGATGCTGACGCCGCGCACGAGTTC
>JBDTDX010000025.1:0-10935 GCA_039922815.1 Granulicella sp. | reverse complement strand
GCTCCGCAAACCCCAACATAGCCCATGCTAATCCGCGCGTCCATGTGGTGAAGGGAGAATATCCTTGCTGAGAAGAGGGGCAGCGAAAACTTCTACTTGCTGGGTTGAAGATAGCTTCGTGTACCGTACGGCCACGAAGCTCGGGAGTGTCGTACAAATCCCGTCCTTCGCCATAATAAATGTTGACTTGTGCGGAACTCTTCGCGTGCGCCAGGACCCTTCCCAAGAGGCTAATGCGCCGGTCTTGTTCTACGAGCAGCGCTTGCCCAAGTGTATGTGCAACACCACAAATGCGGAGCGTCCTCATCGTGTCGATAAAGAGAGAATGAGACCCATTGAACGAGTGAATATATCCTTGTTCTTCCGAGAGATCGGTCCACCGTGCAGCTTGTACTGCACCGCTCACTTTGAGAGCAAGGTCATAAAAACTTAGTTCCTGGCTGCTTGCATCCAGCTTGCCTTCCAGTGCCAGGCGCCGCAACTGCCCATAAGTTGATAGATTGTTGAAGCCATGATCGTGCACGCCTGTATGGGTCAGATGTTCCGCCATGTGAGCGCTGGTATTGTCGCGACCGATCTTTAGTAGATTTTCCTGACCCGTGATGTCATAGCACAAAATGGCATTGCCATAGGCAAACCCCTGCGTCCATTGAGTCCAGTTACGCCCCATGTACTGGCCTCGAACCGTCACTACAGGCGCACCGTCAGAAACGTTCCACCGATAGGACAATCGAAGCGTCTTATCTGATGCCAGAGCAAACAGATTGCTTATGGAGGTAGATAAATCTGCGGCAACAAGCTGGCTTTGTATGTTCATCTAAAGATCCTTTGTGCTAAACGCGCGCGACAAATCGTTCCAACATTTGCGCCAGTACATCATCCCCTGGTTGATCCCAAATGGATTGGTTGAAAATTTCTACTTCGATCGGTCCATGATATCCAGCTTCATCGACTGCTTCACGGAGTGCCCGGTTATCGATGACGCCATCGCCCATCATCCCGCGACCGAGCAGCATATCTGGCATCGGCACCAACCAGTCACTAACATGGAAGCCAAAGATGCGTTTATGACAACGCTTGATCTGTTCAAATACACAGGGGTCCCACCAAATGTGAAAAGAATCAAGAATCACGCCGACTTCATCTGGACCATATACCTGTGCCATTTTCAGTGCCTGGTCGATCGTGTTAAGTACGGATCGATCGCCAGCATACATCGGATGCAGGGGCTCTAGTCCCAAGCGCACGCCGCGGTCTCGAGCGTAGGGGACAAGAGCGGCTAGACCATCCGCAACCATCTCACGAGCCGCAGGGAGAGGCACTGCAGTTGATGCTCCAACAACAAGGACAAGCGAATCTGCATTCAGTTCCGCCGCCTCGTCAACCGCACGGAAATTATCTTTGATCTTCTCTTGTCGTTCCACTGCGCTTGCTGCCGGAAACATTCCCCCGCGGCAGACGCTGGACACGTGCAGATTTGCATCGCGAATTGACCGTATGCTTTCCTGCAGGCCAGTTTCATGAATTTTATGCCGCCAGAGTGAGATCGAGGATATTCCATGACGTACACATCCCTCTACAGCTTCCTGGATGCTCCAATTCTGGGTTGTAGCTTGATTGAGACTTAGTCTTTTTAAATCTGCCATCGTTTCATGTCCTAAGGTTTCAATATGACAGCATCATCGATCACGGGAACATCGAGCCACCGTCGCTCCGCCCATGACTTGAGACCAAGTTCCGCTAGTTGCACACCACGAGCACCATCTACAAATGTGTGAGGGAATGGTGTATCGAGGGCCACATGCCGCAAAAACATCTCCCATTGAACCTTGAACGCATTTTCGAAATGAGCGTTATCTGGAACTTCCTGCCACTGTTCTCGGAACTTAATGGGATTTGGGATGTCGGGATTCCAGACAGGCCGTGGAGTGTTGACTCGATGTTGAGTTTTGCAATCTCGCAAGCCAGCCACCGCGCTACCTTCAGTGCCGTCGACATGGAGCGTGAAGAGCTCGTCACGGTAAACTCTCGTCGTCCACGATGAATTAATTTGGGCGAAGATGCCGCCCTCCAATTCGAAGGAGCCATAAGCAGCATCATCTGCCGTGCAGTTATAGCGATTGCCTCCCTCATCAACTCTCTGCGGGATATGCGTCGCACCCATGCAAGAGACAGCCCTCACAGCTGCGAATGTGTGATCGAGCACATATCTCCAGTGGCAAAACATATCCAGGATGATTCCGCCGTCATCTTCTTTTCTATAATTCCAGGAAGGACGCTGTGCTGGTTGCCAATCGCCTTCAAAAACCCAATATCCGAATTCGCCTCTGACGGAAAGTATCTTCCCAAAGAAGCCCGATTCGACCAGTCTGCGAAGTTTGCGAACTCCAGGAAGAAATAACTTGTCCTGAACGATTCCCTGCTTTACGCCGGCCTTCGCCGCTTTCTGCGCGAGCCTTAAAGAGGATTCTACTGTGGTCGATAGCGGCTTCTCGCAATACAAATGCTTTCCAGCGTCGATCGCTTTTATCAGATTCTCTTCACGCATCCCGGTAGTGCCAGAGTCAAAGTAGATCTCGTCTTCCTTATTGGCGAGGCTCCGCTCAAGATCTGTACTCCAACGAGCCACACCATGTGCATCCGCAATTGCTTTAAGTTTGTACTCATTCCGACCCACTAATATCGGGTCAGGCATAAGAATCGTTCCATCGCCAAGTGAAAGACCGCCCTCCTGGCGTATTGCAAGGATAGATCGAATCAAATGCTGGTTCAGTCCCATGCGTCCAGTGACGCCATTCATAATGATTCCAATTTTTTTATGCTTCATAGTCTCCTCTTTACGCTCCGCGGACCTCTGTGGCGAGCCACTGGACTTATTCAAGCTTGAGTTGCACTGTTCTTATTCGAAATAGCGAAGATAGCGATTGACCCGAGCAGAGCGGCTCCAGCCATTACTTTCCAAGCAGGATCGTAACTATGAAAAGTATCGAAGATACGCCCTGCAACCCATGGTCCTACCCACTGACCGATGGAATATCCCATGATAATCAGTGCGAGTATTTTTCCTAGTGATGCGACGCCAAAGCATTCTGCCGTTACAAGTGGGATCAGCATGTAGTCCGCGCCCATCGCAAAGCCAAAAATCGCAGCAAATGATAGTGCCAGAAGCGGTTGCCGGGCAAAATATAAAATCGGAATCGCTGCTCCGAGAAGGAGATAAAACCCTGCCATTTTATTTTTCTTTTTGAAGCGGTCTGCGATATAACCGACAACGACTCGACCTCCTAGACTAGCCACAAGAAGAATAGATAAGTATCGAGACGATACTGTTGCCGAGTAGCCTTGACTCTCGAGAAAGAAAATGAAGTGCTGAATGACGGCGTTCATTGCGCCTATCACAAGTGCAGAACCTGCGATTATAAGCCAGAAATTTTTATTTCGCATCGCGATCGCAATCTCACCAAATGCAGAGCTTGTTGCGCCGGTTTGACTGCTGGGTGGGGGAAATTCTGCCCCGTCGGGATATAAACCTAGATCTGACGGTACCGACCGAGTCACCAAAATTCCTAAAGGGAAGAGAACTATTAAAATAATAGCGCCCGTAATTTCTAGCGCGTGGCGCCATCCAAAGTTACGAAGAAGCCAGTTGATTGTAGGCGGTGAAATAGCTCCACCCAGCCCCAGCCCCAGGTAAGCGTACCCCATTGCCCTCCCTCTTCTGGCGTGGAACCAGTGTGCGATTAACACTTGATTTGCAATGGGGCCCGCCAAGACATATCCAATTACCTCCAGAATGCACAGCAATTGATATTCCCAGAAGTGGTTCATAAAACCCATTGCAATGAGAGGGAACCCGATAAATCCTACCCCGGATAGTATGACCCATCGCGCTCCAATGCGGTCGATCAGGACGCCAGCTAAGAGCCCAAAAGGAAGGCCGATCGCCAGAAATCCTAACAGAAATCCTTGGGTTACTTCGGCGCGCGTGAAACCCAAAGCGGATACAAACGCGGGGTAAAACACCGGAAAGCCATAAAATATTATGCCTACCGCGAAGAAAAGATTGAGGAAGGCTGCCAAAACAATCCACCAGCCATAGAATATCGATGAAAACTTATAGCTTGTCACCTGATTTTCTCCAAAGTGCTCGACCCTGACCTAAAATGGTGAACTGTTTTATTTGTTTTAGGATGAGCGCGTTTTATTCAGAAGACTCAAATCCGAGGAAGCACCCTCCTGAACAGGTTATCGGAAGCCGCAAGGAATCAACATTTGCTGATTTTTTCGGTACTACTCTCGATAGTTATCGTGGAAGCAGTCAGACGTCACACTAATATCACTAGCCCAAGCCTCTCTGTAACCCTTCGGCAATAATTTAATAAAGCTTCCTCGCATCTGCGGATGAGCTGCGCACCATCTCGAAATCAATCAACAGGGCAATACTTTGCGACTATCTCTCCTGACGGCCCGATGGGCTAGTGCAGAGCGAACCATCTATGGTATGTTTCCGCATTAGGCATCAAGATGAACCACCTTGGCATTCTTCTGTGCAGTAATCACAAGTTCTGCAGCCAGTAGAGCCTGAACCTGATCCTGCGCAGTGTGTGTCCTATTCACGACATCCGAGACAAACTGCGGACCAAACGGCAAGGCAAGATTGTTGCAATCAATGTAGCGTGACTGCTTTTGATCCACGATGAAGAGATTGTTCCCGGATTTGCTCACGGCTACGTTGGTGTATTTACGTACCTCTATATATCCCTGAGTGCCCAAAATAAAGAGACGCCCATCGCCCCACGTCCCCAGACCATCAGGGGTAAACCAATCCAGGCGGACATATCCAAGTCCGCGATTTCCCCGCAAGACCATGTCGCCGAAGTCTTGAAATTTCGGTCGCTTCGGATGATTTATATTGGCGATCTGCGACTCGACCACATCCGCCTGAGTTGATCCGGTGTAGAACAAAAACTGATCTACCTGGTGCGAACCGATATCGCAAAGAATTCCGCCATACAGTTCAGGGTCCCAGAACCACTCCGGTCGTGGACTTCCCCCTCCATTGTTACCAGTTCCTTGGATGATTTGATGAGGCGCAATATTGATCGTCTGGATGACTCTCCCGATTGCCCCTGCTTTCACCAGTTCGCCAGCTCTGACTGCAGCCTTTACTTCGAGTAGTTCGCTGTACATAATTGCGTAAATTCGATGCGTCTCCGCGATGGTCTTACGAACCTCGGCCAACTGGTCCAAAGTGGTGATTCCCGGCTTGTCACTCAAGTAATCTTTGCCGTGCTTCATGACTTTGACACCGAGCGGTGCGCGTTGATTTGCAACCTGCGAACTCAACACCAATTGAATGGATGGATCGTTGAGAATTGCATCCTGCGAAGTCACGATCTTTACATCGGGAAACTTCTTTTTGAATGACTCCAGTTTGTCGGGTTCCGAGGCCCAGGCTGCGACTAGAACACCTCCACCCCGCTGCACTGCCCCGATCATGCCGTAAATGTGGTCGTGGCTCATCCCGCATACCGCAAATTTGATCGAATATTTGGGCTTGACTTCAGTATCAAGCCCCTCCATTGCGATCTCATGCAGGATAGCTCCTTCGCCGTTATGTAGCCCTAATGCCGCCTCGGGCAAAGCAGAGATCATACCGACGCCACCTATTGTCTTTAAAAAAGAACGCCTATCAGGAAAACTGATTGCCATATTAAAGTCCTAGTTCCCTTCGCAGATACTATGCGATCAGAAGTTCATGTTCGAAAGGGACACCACGATCAAATCCCCATTCAAATATGGCCGGTCGCAAATCAATACCACTTCTGACTTACACAATTTTTATTTTGATTCAAACGCAAGCACTTGTATGGAATAAGCAGGTACAGAGTGATTGAACTTTGGCCCGGAGTTCTTGAGCGATGATTTGACTGGGACTAGTCTCGTGGGAGCCGCGAGCGTATTTGTCTCTGCAGGATTTGTGCCCGTCAGTGAAATGAGAGTGATCGACTGTGCGAGTTTGCTTGCGCCCGCGATATCAAGCTCTACTGGCTGGGCGACTGATGAAGCATTCACCAGCTTTAAATATACAGTGCCCTTGGCCCCATCCCGCGTTACTGAGTAGAAGAAACGCTCTCCACCCCCTGTGAGCGTAGACGTCGGCACCTCGGTCCCAAGGTATTCCGCAAACATAGCTTGAGCGTAGTAGCTGGGAGATCCATAGCTCGTGAGTGCGTCGTATCCAATCAGATCCGACTCCCACTGCATACCGCCGGGATTGACGTTGACGAACAGAGGTGCATACGAGGCCATGACAATCAAGTCGCTATTCTTCTCCATACCTGTCATCCAGGCTGCGTCGCCGAGCGCAGCATTCATATTCGTTGTTGGTGATCCCTCGCGGGTGGCCCACTCGCCTACAAAAATTTTGGGGCCGTTCCGATCAATGGTGTCATAGTGCTTCACGTCGGCAAAGAATTCATCAGCCCGTTTGTAATAGTGGTCGTCGAGCACGTCCGGCTTCATGTTTTTTAAGGGGGCAGTTGCAATAAGCTCAAGTTGCGGATATTTGGCCTTGATCGCCTTGTAGAACTGGGCGTAGCGCGCTTCGTAGCTACCCGATTTATCAAACCAGTCTTCGTTTCCAATCTCAACATACTTGAGCGGAAAAGGAGCGGGATGACCGAGTTTAGCGCGAACTGCCCCCCACTTGGTCGAGGTGTCGCCACTCGTGAATTCGATCTCATCCAGAGCATCGTCGACAAAGGGTACCAATGCCGGACCAGGGCGAATGTGATCGCCCTTCAAAGAGTAGCCAGCGTAGACAGCCAAAACTGGATCGATCTTCAGGTCCTCAGTCCACTCCATAAACTCCAGCAGGCCCATTCCGTCGGAGGATTGATAGTTCCAGGGACTGCGATGTGTTGGGCGATCGACCATTGGACCAATTGTGTTCTTCCAGTCGAAACGTTCGTCTATCTGATCGCCCTCCAGATAGTTGCCTCCCGGTAACCGAAGGAACTTCGGGTGCATGGCCGCCATCATTTCCATCAGATCTGGCCGATTGCCATTTGCGCGATTCTTATAGGTCGGCGGCATTAGCGACACCATGCTGATCCAAAGTTTGCCGGCGTGGCCAACAGTTAACAACAGGTGGTTCTCCGCCGAGGTCTCGACCTTGCCTGAAGTCAACGTAAATTCATACTGTTTCCACTCATTCGATACCGCTGCGGTGGTCGCGGTGGCAATCGTCTTGCCGGTGTTGTCATTTACCAGGGAGACGACAATCGGGCCCACTTCCGCAGAGTCAGCCTTCGCGTATACCGAACCTTTGTAGGTGGTGTTGGGTCGAATCGCCATACCCCAATAACCTTCATTGCGGACGCCCGCGCGATTAGAGGAATCGGCCTTATCGACGGTGATCAGCAAACTTTGCTGCAATGCGGAACTGGGTCCTTCAGTCGTATCGATTGCCATTTTTGCGTCCGAATCGCCAAGGTGTTCAATATGCCAATGCGCGACACCGCCGAAACCATGGTCCTGAAATGTGCGGTTGCGAACCATCTCCGCGTATAATCCCCCGTCATAAGAATAGTTAATTTCCTCTGTCATCAGGCCATACAGATCCGGACTTACAGAGTGGACTGGCTTGTCCAGCTGAATTTGCAGAGTGGCCGTGGGCGCCTGCGCCACGCATGTGACGACAGTGGACATCACAACCGCTAGCAGAGAAATCTTCGGAAGTATCGTTTGCAGAACCTTGCTCATCAGTGACCTATCCTTGCAGGTATCCCTGAGATTATTTCGTCGTGCCGAATTCAAAGATTGTGGTCGTTCGATAGGTACTGCCGGGTAGAAGCGTCGTTGTAGGAAACGCGGGATGATTCGGAGAGTCTGGGTAGTGCTGTGTTTCGAGGCAAAGGCCCGCGTATTTGCTGTAGATGGTGCCTGATCGACCCTTGAAGCTGCCATCGAGAAAATTACCTGAGTAGAACTGAACCCCCGGTTGACTGGTATAAACCATCAACGTGCGTCCACTGGACGGATCGCTGAGGACGACCTTGGGATGTGTGAGGTCCCCAGGATGGTTTAGAACGAAGTTGTGATCGTAGCCACCAGCGAACTTAAGTTGCTCGTTGGCCGCCTGGATGCGAGCCCCTATCCTCATTGACTTGCGGAAATCGAACGGCGTTCCGCTGACTGGCGTGAGATTTCCAGTGGGAATGAGCGTAGCGTCCACTGGGGTCAGTCGATCAGCATCGATGGTAAGGACGTGGTTCAGGATGTTCCCAGAACCGGCAAGATTAAAGTAAGTATGATTCGTCAGGTTAACGACGGTCGGTTTATCCGTCGTCGCGGAATAGTCGATTCGGAGCTTGCTGCCCACTAGCGTATATCGAACGTGAGCTGTAAGTTTACCTGGAAAACCTTGATCGCCGTCCGGACTGACCACGGTCAGTTCTACGCCATTGTCAACGATGCTGCCATTCCAAACGAGACGGTCGAACCCGACAAGACCACCATGCAACGTGTTGCCCTTATCGTTGAGAGGAAGGTGATAAGTATGCCCATCGAGCGCAAACGTTCCCTTCGCGATGCGATTTGCATAGCGGCCGGGAACTGAGCCCATGTAGGTCTTGTTATCCGCGAGGTAGCCATCGAGCGTGTTGTAGCCCAAGACGACATCGGCGACCTTTCCCGCTCGATCAGGAGCTTGGATCGAGATGATATGGGCACCGAACGAGATGATGCGAACGCTCAACGAACTATCGGCAAGTGTGTACACCTCTACTGGGGAGCCAGATGGAGTCTTGCCAAAAGGCGCGTGCGTAACCTTCGTTTGGGCAGCGGCGATGCCGGGGAGTGTGAGAGCAGCGAACAGGAGTGAAAATGGTTTCATAGATTCCTTGGAATAGCTCATAACGATCTTTCGGGTGGAGCAAAAGCTGTATTCGCCGAGGCAATTGCAATCCTTCGCAACTCGGGGAGAATTCTACCAAGAGATGTGGCCGGAGCGTCGGCGGTCCCTAAAGCGAAGTACGCATCCCGATAAAGCACGTATAACTGCTCATACAACTCGTTCTCCGCTGCTCGCGGGAGAAAAGTACGATAGGGAAGGCACATCGCATCTTGTGCCGCCTCGATCGTCGGGAACGACCCCGCAGCGAGAAAAGCAAAGATGCCGGAACCAAGACTGGTTGGCGTCCCGTCAGGAACCAGAACCGGCTTATTGAACACATCCGCATAGACCTGGTTCAAAACTGAATTACTCTGGGGAATACCGCCGGCATTGATCACCCGTTCTACGGGAACACCGTGCTCCGCCATACGTTCAAGGATGATACGGGTATGGAATGCTGTTCCTTCAATCGCGGCGAACAGCTCATCCTGCGCCGTGTGCAATAGATTCCAACCGAAGGTTACTCCGCCGAGCTCAGAATTTACGAGAACGGTGCGGTCGCCGTTATCCCAACTTAGCCGCAACAATCCAGTCTGCCCGGCTCGATAGAGATCCAGTCCCTTGGCCAATTCCTTCACCTTCAGGCCAGCACGACGTGCAATCGACTCGAAAATATCACCGGTAGCGGAAAGACCAGCCTCTACACCAGTGAAGTGCGGGTGCACGCTTCCAGGCACTACTCCACAGACGCCAGGTACCAGTTCTGCATGCGCTGCCATGGCAATGATGCATGTGGACGTCCCAACTACGTTGACCACATCCCCTTCCCTGCAACCAGCGCCGATTGCATCCCAATGAGCGTCGAATGCGCCAACAGGAATGGGAATGCCTGCACGGAGCCCCAGTTCTCCCGCCCAGTGTTCCGATAGCCGACCAGCAAGGTGGTCCGAGGTGAGATATTCGCCCGTGAGTTTATCGCGGATGCCTTCGAACAGTGGATCAAGCTTGGAAAGGAAGGACTGCGGGGGCAGACCACCCCATTTCGCGTTCCACATCCACTTATGGCCCATAGCGCAGATGCTTCGCCTTACCTTTGCAGGATCAGACACCCCTGACAACGTGGCCGCAACCATATCGCAATGTTCGAAAGCGCTTGCAAATCCAGCCCGTTTGTCAGGATTGTGACGCAGCCAGTGCAGCAGCTTAGCGAAGCCCCACTCATGCGAATAGACGCCGCCGCACCAATCAATAGCCTCTAGCTTCTCGGCTCGGGCAAGTTCCGTGATCTCTCGCGCTTCTTTATGCGCGCGGTGGTCGCACCAGAGATAGTAGTCATCAAGCGGCTGCATGTCCTCATCGACAGGAATTACACTCGATCCAGTGGTATCGAGAGCGATGGCGGCGATCTCCTCCTCTGGAACGCCCGCATCATTGAGCACCTGCCGCGTAGCCTGTACAAGCGCACGCATCTGATCCGCATGCGACTGTGTGGCGAAGTCAGGGTCTTCCCGCTTGCGCTGCAATGTGTATTCCGCGGAAGCGGTGCCAAGCCGGCCGCGGTCGCTGTCCAGCAGCGTCACACGGACGCTCAATGTTCCGAAATCAACTCCAACTACCGTGGCCATACATAAATCCTTAAATGTTCTGGGTATATTATTTCTCGAACTGGCAAATCACCCTTCCTTCGTCTGGCCATAGGTTGCGTTAGCGCCATGCTTGCGAAGATAGTGCCGGTCCAACAGAGCTTGGGAAACCCCTTCGGATCTCGCATTGAGAGAGATTGTGCGATACGCCATGCGTGCAACTGCCTCAAGAACGACAGCATTGTGTGCAGCATCCTGTGCATTTTTTCCCCATACGAAAGGGGCATGTCCGGCGACCAGACACGCTGGAACCGCCAAGGGATCGATGGCAGCTGATCCCTGCTCTCCGTGAAAGCGCGCAACGATCGCAAGACCCGTCTCATGGACGTAGCGTCCTTCGATTGCGGCGTCTAAAAGAGGTGCCGTGACGGGCACCGGGCCATGAAAATAATC
>JBDTDX010000024.1:0-4500 GCA_039922815.1 Granulicella sp. | reverse complement strand
TAGCACCGCAATGAGCGTGGTTTTCCCGTCTAACCGTGCCAATACGGTTCCGCTACCAGCGGTTCTCATCACGAGACGAATCGACCCAGCACGTCGATCTATTCCCGCAACTCAACTTATGCTGGCCACGTTATGGGAGTTTCGAATCTGCTTTCGGCTTGATTGATTTGAAGTCGACTGGAGCAATATCGGCATCGGTCAGCCGCAGGGCCCATTTGATTGCCTCCAAATACATTTGTTCTACTGCACGGTCATCCCACGTGCTGGGATCATGTCCGAGAGCCGAGTAATAGACCCGTCCTTTGCCGTATGTTTTGGCCCAGGCCAAGGGAAAGTCCTGATCGTGGTGATGAACGAGCGGGCCAGTCATGTCGAGGTGAGAGACATCAAGCCTGAGAATGACATGCGCTTTCTTGCGTGAAAAATCCTTGATCTGGTAGTACTCGTCGACATGCTCAAACTCATGCGGTAGATCCTGCATGCCCGGAAAATGACTGTCCTCCACAATAACGGGCGCGCTAATGATTCCCCACGGATGCTCATCAAAACGGCCTCCGAGCATGTTGCCAAACTCGGGCCATGAGAAAAAAGCAGTTGCTCCGGCATGCGATGCTACAAATCCTTTTCCATCATCGTGCACGAAGGAGAGGAGATCGGCTCGCTGCTGTGGACCCAACTTGATCTCACGAACGCCGATGAAAAAGATGGCGTCGAAATCGTTCAGGTTCTTGGCATAGAGCGAGGGGGAGCCATCGTCCGTGAGGACCTTTCCCTTGGTGATGAGCTGGGAGTCGGTGCGGATGACGGTGTCGTAGAGTCCGGTCTCGTAGCCGAGGCGTTCGATCGTAGCGGCTGCGTGCGAGATGGAATCGTGTTGGTAGCCGTTCTGCACATCGGCCCACACAAGCAGGCGTTTGCGATGTGGCTGCGCTCCATTGTGGTAGCTGAAATCGCCTACGCTCGCGGCGTTCCTGCCGGGCCCGACGCGCACACCTTGCTTCATGCCAAGGTCTGCGGTACCTTGCTGCGCGTCCTGTGCATAGATGGGCAGCGCAAGCAACAGGCAAACGAGCATGATTGCGCTGGTACGGAGTTGGTTCATTGCGCCTCCAACGAACCGAGATAACAAAGAGGAGCGCCCAAACGAATCGAGTGGTTCGATGAGCATATCAGCGGTCAGTGTGATCAGTATTCGATGGAATGCCGTTGACGCCGACAACGAAACAGTAGCGATACCGTGCGGCGTCGAGCAAAACGTCAATTCAATTTGCGAGACGTATGGCGCCGGAGATCACGGAAGACCAAGCCGGTTGAACAGTGCGATGAACCGTTCCTCTTTACGCACGGCGTCGAACCGAGGATCGATGCGGATAGTGATGAGTTCAAAGCACCGATCCTCAAATGCCTTTGAAAGGCGCTCGAACCCATCGTCCATGCGACCAAGCGCAAACGATGTGAGTGCTAATTCAAACGGAGAGATATAGCGGCGCGTAGACAGATCGTTGAGGTCTTCAAGAAGCTTAAGCGCATCCTGCTTGCGACCGGCGAGCGCGTAGACCCTCGCGAGTGCGCCTGCGATGCGCGGGCTTGGAGGGGAGAGCTCAATGGCACGCTGGAAGGCAGCGATTGCTTCCTCGAATTCGCCCCGCTGTTCCTGCACCAGCCCCAGCGTCCAATACGCTGCGGAGAAATGAGGGTTTTGCTCAATGGTGTAATCGCATTGTTCGAGCGCAAGTTCAAAATTGCGTTGGAAGTGATAAATCTGCGCCAGGTCGCGCGAGATGATGGAGGACACTGGGTCAAGGTTCTGCGCCATGAGCAGTTCCTGCAGCGCTTCATCGAGCCGCCCCAGTGGTACCAGGCAGGACATGGAAAACCAGTGGTGCGCTATAGAGTTGCGCGGATTCAGGCGAATCGCGCGGCGGAACTCCTGCTCGGAACCTGACCAGTCCCAATCCTGAATCGCCTTCACGTGAGCCAGCGCCGTGTGCGCTTCACTCGATTCATCGTCGAGGAGAACGGCCCGCGAGGCATTGGATGCGGTCTTGGTCCAGATCTCGGTGGGTGCAGCCACGCCGTAGTTTGCCATCAATAACTGGGCATCGGCCATGCCGGCGTAGGCCTGCGCAAACCCCGGATCTTCTTCTACAGCTTTCTGGAAATACTCCATCGCCTTGCGCAGGCCGCCTTCGGTGCGCTGGCTCATCTGGTAGCGGCCTTGCAGATACATATTGTTCGCCGCAAGATTGCCAACCCTGCGCTGCATGCCGTTTCGTCCGTTGGCTTCGCCCAGCAACTCCGATCGCAGCGTCTCGCTGACGGTCTTTGCAATCTCTTCCTGAATCACGAAGTCATCGCCTTGCCTGCGATCAACGGACTCCGACCAAAGAATGCAGCCACGCAGCACATCGCCGATCTGGGTAGTGATACGAAGGATGTCCTGAGATTTACGGACGCTCCCGCTTACGACCATCGCCGCGTCAGAGGCTGCTGCGTTCACGGACCGGTCAATGACAACAAGGGAGCTGACATTCGACAGCGAATGGACGATCTCGCTGGCAAGGCCACGGCAAAAGTAGACCTGATCGCCGGCCGGACTGCAGTCTTCGAAGATCTGCACAGCGATTGTGTTCCGGCTTACCAGAGCGGTTGCGAGCGGTCGGCTTGGCGGAGCGATATCTACCTTGCGGAAGGTTGGCGCGTACCCTCCCTTGGGCAGTTCGATGATGAGCTCATCGGACTGTCCCTCCCCCTGGTAATAATCCATCAGGCGCATACGCAGCCGGCGTGCCTGCACGCGGACGATGGGATCCATGCGGGGATCGAAGCTGGGATCCTTTCCGAAGACGTCAACGCCTACCGGGTACTCCTTAAGGAGATCGCCTCGACCTGCCAGCGTTTCTTCAACGATGTAACTGATGAAACGTTGCAGGCGTTCGACCTGGCGAAAGGACCTGCTGGCCAGGATGCGGTCGAGTTCACGGCGAACCGCAGTCTCAAATTCCTGTGCGGCGCTCGACTTTTCCGGCGGCTTTTTCATCTTAGCTGGCATCGCATGATGCTACACAAGATTGGAACTCTTCGCCCAGCACAGCTTCCCTACTGACTACAGACCGTGCGAGCACCGTAACACGATTGCTGGGAGCTCGGAAAGAAACCTAGAATTTGTCATCTATGAAATCGACAGTGTCTGACGCCCCGATTGAACACGCGAAACCCTACGGCCACGTTCTTACGAAACTTCCTGCTGCGCCCAAAGAGGGGTACCGCATCGCGGCGTATCAGCTGATCGATTATCTGGAGCTCTTAGGGGTCGAGGTTATCTTCGGTCTTTGCGGGCACACGGTGATCGCCGTGCTTGACGCCTTGGGCAAAAACAAGAAGGTACGCTTCATTTCAACCCGGCATGAGCAGACGGCTGCCCACGCTGCCGATGGATATGCCCGCGCCTCAGGCAAGGTTGGCGTGGTTCTAACCCATCTCGGGCCCGGACTGACCAACGCAGCGACCGGCGTGGCCAATGCGGCGCTCGACTCCATTCCAATGGTGGTCATCGCCGGCGACGTGCCGTCCTACTACTACGGCCGCCACCCCCACCAGGAGATCAATCTGCACGCGGACGCCGACCAGAGCCAAATCTATCGTCCGTTCTGCAAGCGCGTGTACCGAGTGGATCGTGTGGAAGATCTGCCGCGCGCCGTGGAGCGAGCCTTTTACCTGGCGCAGTCTGGTCGGCCAGGACCTGTGCTGGTAGACGTTCCCATGGATATTTTTTCGGCAGACCTGCTCGAAGGTTCGTTCTCGAAGACTCCGCCAAAGCTAAGCAAGCAGGCTATCGATCCGGAGTCGGTGGAGTACATCCTGGATGCGCTCGCGAATGCACAGCGACCCGTGCTGTACGCAGGTGGCGGCGTCATGTCCGCCAAGGCAACGCAGGAACTGCAGGCGCTTGCCGAGGCGCTCGAGCTGCCGGTTGCCCACACCTTGATGGGCAAGGGCTGCATGCCGGAGGAGCATCCGCTGCTGATGGGCCAAACCGGATTCTGGGGTATCCCGATCGCGAATGACACCTGTCGCGAAGCCGACCTGATCCTCGCCGTGGGAACGCGACTCGCCGAGGCAAACTCAAGTTCGTGGAATGAAGAGTTCACCTTCAAGATACCGCCAACCCGGCTGATTCATATCGATATCGATATTCCAGAGATCGGCCGGAACTATCCCACCGAGCTGGGCGTCATCGCCGACGCCAAGGTTGCATTAACGGAACTGGCTAAGACCGCGCAAGGGCGTACGCATGTTGCGCGTCCGGGGTTGCGTGAAAAAATCGCGAAGGCACGCAAGGCGTTCAGCGATCTGTGGGCAGACGAGTACGCTTCCGACCAGTATCCTTTGCGGCCCGAACGGATCCTGTCGGAGTTGCGCAAAGCTGTTCCTGATGACGGCTATATTGTGACGGATGTGGGCTGGAATAAGAATGGTGTCGCGCAACAGTTCCACTTC
>JBDTDX010000023.1:0-1926 GCA_039922815.1 Granulicella sp. | reverse complement strand
GTCGCCAGCAAATTCTCCACCTTGCGATCCCCCAGCTGGTTTGCCGGTTCCGGATGCAGCAGGTTGTACACTCCCGCCGACCCGCAGCACAAACTCGCCTCGGCGATCTCCGCCACCTCCAGCCCCGGAATCGTCCCCAGCAACTGCCGCGGCTCCTCAAACACGCCCTGCGCATGACGCAGATGGCACGCATCGTGATACGCCACCCGCATCGTCAGCGGATGCCGCTCCGACAAGGCCGGAAGGTCACACAGTATCTCCGAAATATCCTTGCACTTCGCGCTGAACGCCGCCGCCCGCGCCGCCCACGCCGCATCATTACGCAGCAGCCAGCCGTACTCCTTCATCGTCGATCCGCAACCCGCCGCGTTGATCACGATCGTATCCACATCCGCCGCCTCAAACGTCGCAATCATCGCCCGCGCCATCTCACTCGCCTGCTCCTCAAGACCCGAGTGAACCATCAGCGCACCGCAGCAAGCCTGCTGCTGCGGAATCACCACCTCGCAACCCTCCGCCGCCAGCACCCGCGCCATCGCCTCATTCACATGCTGAAAGAACACCTGCTGCACGCACCCGGACAGCATCCCCACCCTGCGCCGCGCCGCAGCCTTTGCAGCCACGCGCGCAGGCAGCTTCTTAAATAAATTCCCCGGCACCCGAGGCAGCAAAGCCTCCATCGCCGCAAGCCGCTCCGGCACCAGCTTCAGCAATCCTGTAGCCCGCACCAGCCTCTGCAAGCCCGACCGCTGATACACCATCATCGGCAGCGCAATCGCCCGCAACCGCCCCGCATACGGAAATGTAGCAAACAGCATCTTCCGGAACAGCGAGTCCTCAAGCGACCGCGGAATATTCCGCTCCACCTGCGCCCGCGTATCCTCAATCAGCTTGCCGTACTGCACGCCCGAAGGGCACGCCGTCATGCACGCCATGCACCCCAGGCAGTTGTCCATATGCAACTGAAAGCGCTCGTCCAGAGGCCCCTCGCCCTCCGCCGCCTTCTTCATCATGTAGATCCGCCCGCGCGGCGAATCCATCTCCTCGCCCCACAGCACATACGTCGGACAAGCCGGCAGACAAAACCCGCAGTGAACGCAGTCCGCGATCAACTCCTTCGACGGCGGCTGATGCGCGTCAAAGTTCGAAGCCTTCACCTCTCCCCCCTGCACCGGATGATCCATCAGATCCCCCCCAAATAACGGCCCGCATTCAAAATCCTCTTCGGATCGAACATCTGTTTCACCTCACGCATCAGCGCCATCGTATCCGGCAGCGTCCCCCACCGATCCAGCTCCGCTCCCGCAACGCACTCCAGAGGACCTGCCTGCCGCAAAATCACCACCGTCCCTCGCTCCCGCTCCACCCTCTGTCGCAACTCCATCACCGCCGCCGCCGGAACCGCCGCAACC
This sequence comes from Granulicella sp., assembly GCA_039922815.1. Classification (GTDB taxonomy): domain Bacteria; phylum Acidobacteriota; class Terriglobia; order Terriglobales; family Acidobacteriaceae; genus Edaphobacter. The sequence continues at coordinate 514 of JBDTDX010000023.1, read as the reverse complement.
ATCACGCCCGTCGCCTGCGCCACCGATCGTCCACCCAGTTTCGCAACTGTAACCGTCATCGGAGCAATCTCCGTCGGCAGCATCGTAGCCTTCACCACCGCCACCGCCGTCCCCGCAAACATCCCCTCACGAGCACCCCAAACTCCCTCATCCCCATCGCCAGCCGCAAGCCCCAACCCCGCAGCCATCGCACCCAGCGCCTTCCCCTGCTCCTCCATCACCTCAGGCAGCGCCGCCAGCCGCACATCCAACTGGAACCCCGCATCCCCCGAGCGCATCTGCAAACTCTGCGCATTCAAATGCGAGTCCATCACCATCATCATCAGCCTTCCCAGCAGCTCAGCATCTCCCGCACTCACCGTAAAACTCCGCGCATGTCGCGCCACCGAGTGCAGCCGGAACGTCACCTCCGTAATCACACCAAGCGTCCCAAACGCTCCCGTCATCAGCTTGTGCAGATCGTACCCGGCAACATTCTTCACCACCTTGCCACCGGTCTTCGCAATCGTCCCAT